>DATHIE010000853.1:0-9854 GCA_035316905.1 Chryseolinea sp.
ATTATAGGATGTCTCGACGCTCTGACGCAACGTATTGTCTACCTCTTTTGCTGAGATTGTTGCCAACTGTCGATTAATCACAGATCGCTGGTAGGCGGAGCGTGTTTGAAGCGCGTTGAAAATAGGAATGGTCAATCCCAATGAAACCTGCCTGAAAATATTATCCTCGAGTTGCTCCCGCCTTCCGTAGCTTTCTACGACGTTTCCTGAAAGATCGATCTGTGGTTGGGAAGAGTAAACCGGCGTACCACCGGGGCCGCCAACAACACCTATTTGTGGATATGTAATTGTAGGGTCACCGCCATCAGGAACAAAATGTGCCCGATCTGAAGCACTGGAATAGTTACTGTTGACTGAACCAGAAAGGCTAAGGCGAGGATAAAAATTTCCGCGAGATGCCTTAACCCCGTACTCCGCGCTTTGAACCTTCAGGGTCGCGCTCTTGATCTCAGGTAAGGTCGCACGCGCTATATCATAGATCTCATCACGATCCTGATCCAACACAAGATCTTCGATATTCAGGTCTGGCTCGATCACATCCAACGGTGTGGATGCTGGCAACTGGAGTGCCTGCTTAAGCTGAAGCAACGCAAGATTGAGGGCGTTCTCCCTGGTAATAACATTCAACTCGTTCGTAGCAACTTGCGCATCAAGGTTGAGCTCATTGGATTTTGGTAAAGCTCCGGCCGCAACTTGTTTTTTTGTGCGATCCAATTGCTGCTGACTGGAACTTAACTGCGAATTTGCATTGGCTAGTTGCTCCTTGCTGAAGATAACATTGATAAACAGAGAGGCGATGTTAAGAGTCAAATCGTTTTTTGCTTTCTGAAGATCCTCCACAGAGGCCTGATAATCACGCGAGCTTTGTTTTAGGATATTTTGTATGCGGAGTCCGTTGAAAATCGTGACAGAGCTGGAAAGTCCCGGGCTTAGGTAATTAATTTCAGAAGTGGTGAACTGATTGGTCACGGGGTTAACGGACCGTCCCCAGTTATAACCATATGAGACATTGGCGTTTAAGTTGGGGATGAAGTTCATCTTAGATTGAGTGTAGTTCACCTGATTCTCCTCCACATTATAGGTGCTCCGTTGTACGGTCAGGTTGTTTGCAAGCGCGTAGTCAATACATTGCTTAAGCGTCCATGCAGTTGGTAAGGACGGCGCTTGCGTTTGTTGTGACCAGGCGGTGACAGAAACCGCGGCGCAAATTAACAATGAAAGGAATAGCGTAATTTTTTTCATAATCAACGATCAATGTCTGGTATATATATTATCTCTTTCACCCAACTAAGACTCTGTAAATAGCTTAATGTTACAGGCTTGATGCCGGAATCCATCTCAATCACAAGGCATGCAACGTCGTTTTTACCTTTTCTCGAAACAGACATAGTCGCTATGTTACAGTCATCGTGTGCTAGCACGTTGGCAATAAACGCGACACTTCCTTTTACGTCGCTGGCAGTAATTACGAGTGTATGAAGATTCGCACTGAAATCCGCTTTAAAGCCATTGACCTCGGCAATGTTAATAAGACCACCTCCCCTGCTCTCACCTAACACTTCAACCTTTTTATCTCCCTTCCTGAGATTCAGTTTGATTGTGTTAGGGTGCATGGTCGATGCGTTACCTATCGACTTGAATCGATAGGTCAATCCCTGCTTCGTTGCCAATGTTAACGAATCTTTAATTCGTTTGTCATCCGTTTTAAAGTCAAGCAATCCGGCGATTATAGCGCGATCACTTCCGTGACCTTCATAGGTTCGGGCAAAAGAGTTATAAAAGGTTATCTCAACTTCATCCGGCGAACCACCCAATAACTTCACTGCTGCACGGGCGATTCTCACCACACCAGCTGTGTGCGAACTGGAAGGACCTATCATCACTGGTCCGATCATATCAAAAACACTGCTTTTTTCAGGCATACGGGTTTGAATACGCAATCTGTCGACAAAAAGATCGAATTATTACAAAGAATTCCCTATCGGCAGAAAAATTACGCTGAAAGGAAATAGACCCTTGGGAATTCCTGATCAGACAGCAATCGGAGCCTTAATCGATGGATGAGATTGATAGTTAACAATCTCAAAGTCCTCAAACTGATAGTCGAAAATAGTATCCGGTCTTCTCTTGATATTTAGCTGTGGCAAAGCATAAGGCTGTCTTGAAAGTTGAAGGTGCGTCTGGTCGATATGATTCGAATAAATATGAACGTCACCGCCAGTCCAGACAAATTCACCCGGAAGCAAATCACACTGCTGCGCGAATAGGTATGTCATCAACGCATACGAAGCGATGTTGAATGGCACTCCTAGAAAATAGTCAGCACTTCGTTGATATAGCTGACAGGATAACTTTCCATCGGCCACGTAAAACTGGAAAAGGGCGTGACACGGAGGCAGCGCCATCTTATCCACTTCTGCGGGATTCCAGGCTGTAACTATATGTCTCCTCGAATCGGGTTTGGACTTAATCTGATTGATTACCTGAGTGATCTGATCGATATGCCTGCCGTCAGGTGCCGGCCAGCTCCTCCACTGATGGCCGTAAACGGGTCCGAGTTCACCATTTTCGTCCGCCCATTCGTTCCAAATTGTTACTCCATTGTCGTTCAGGTACTTGATGTTGGTGTCACCGTTAAGGAACCAAAGCAACTCATATATGATAGAGCGAAGGTGGAGTTTTTTCGTAGTAACAAGGGGAAAGCCTTCTGCCAGGTCAAATCTCAATTGTCGTCCAAATACACTTAGCGTTCCTGTTCCCGTGCGGTCGCTCTTTCGAGCTCCCTTCCGGAGAATTTCGTCCATTAAATCGAGATATTGCTTCATTTGAGATTTCAGTTTTCGTTGCAAGTAATGCATCGCCGGCGAGAATCTCAAAAAAATAAGGCCCGGAAATTCCGAGCCTTATTTCCTATACTTTAAGAGTTACTTCTTAATCAACACTGAGGCTTCTTGTTACGCCGTTCACAGTAATGACTACCGATTTGTCGCACTCACCGTTGCCATAATCAATAGTGATTTCTTTAGTGCCGTCAACCACATACTTCTTTATACCTTCTACGGCAATGCCGCAAAATCTTTTGTATTTCAATGCCTTCGTCAAAGAAACTGAGTAATCGCGACCGGCTCTCGTCGTACCACTAGCCACACTGCTTTGGTCGATAAGAAGGTAATCGTCCGTGGGATTTGCTTCCCTTTTCCAAGACCAGGTGATATTAGATTCACGCTCAGCAGTCGTTCCGTCAGCAAGCAAAGTAGCCTTTCCATTCGTCAACACCACGTTAAATTTCGGTGCATCCGAAGTGCTGCCTGAAACGTTGGTTAGCGTCCGCGTACCTTCCAGTTTGATACCATTGATGGTGTAGTTGTCAACCGTCGTAACCACTGTCGAGCCTGGCACGAAGCGGCGACCGTTGTACGTAAATATTACCTTACCTGTTCTGATATTTCCCCTCAAGTCAGAACATCCCGTTAATCCAAAATCTACTGTAAGAACGCCTTGTGGATTGTCCAAGTTTGAATTGGTACTGGGTGTTACTGTTACTACTATACCCGCACAATTGAAGCGTTGGTCCTGGACCGTGATTGTTGTCGCGGCTCTTCCTCCGCCATATTGAGATTCGCTTGGAGCATTAATCGCGACCCCTGCCATATCATCCATATCCTGGAAGTAGGAGTCAGTAATAGCTTCCTCTGTAATATCTTGTGTGTCGGAAACTGTGAGTCGTTCTTCCTCGTTACACGAAGCAATTAACATCACTCCGCCGATAAGAGAGAGACCGACGATTTTTCCAAAGACATTGTGCATTTTCATGTGTGTTTTGTAAGGTTTCTGATTTAAATTCGGCCGGTTAGATTGTCCTTCCGTGTAAAGGTTTAATGACAAAGGAAGTTTTTTTTGACCTTTAAGTAATCGAAACCATGCTATGGTAACCACACATGTAAGATTCGCACTGTTCTTTTTCCTTTTTTCTGCGGTTTTTTCTGCTGAATGTCAAGTACTTACTAGAATTGCCAAGCTCAAGTACAACGGCGGCGGTGACTGGTACGCCAACAAGACCGCTTTGCCGAACCTGATAAAATTCTCTAATGCAGAAATTGGGACCAATTTGGACCCTGAAGAAGACATTGTTGAGGTGGGCAGCCGGGATATTTTCTTATATCCTTATGTATATATGACCGGCCATGGCAACGTGGTGTTTTCCGACGCCGAAGCCGCGAACCTGAGAAAGTACCTCATCGGCGGAGGTTTCCTTCATATAGATGACAATTACGGTCTGGATAAATTTGTTAGGCTGGAACTTAAGAAAGTATTTCCGGAGCTTGAACTTATCGAAATCCCCTTTGATCATCCTATCTATCATCAAAAGTTCGACTTCCCTAAAGGATTGCCGAAAGTCCATGAACACGACGGTAAAGCCGCACAGGGATTCGGCTTGATGTATCAGGGAAGGCTTATCGTTTTTTATTCTTACGAATGCGACCTGGGCAACGGGTGGGAAGATCAACGCATTCATAACGACCCCGAAGAAAAAAGGATGGAGGCCCTGCGCATGGGTTGCAACATTCTCGCTTATTGTTTTACAAATTCGTTCTAATCCCCAAACCTCTAAATGAGATTTAGATTGTGGTTTCCCTTTTTCGTCGGGGCGATTGTTTTTCTGTTGTATTCGTGCCTCAACCAATCTCAAAAAGACGAACGACTGGCTCGTCAAGCTTGCGCAAGTTGTCATTTGTTTCCTGACCCAGAATTATTGGATAAAAAAGCATGGGCAGATGGTGTATTTCCTCAGATGGCTTTCAGGATGGGAATGGATTACGCGCCCCTGTCACAGCTTTCGGAAGATGATCAAAATGAAGTGACGAAGACTCTTCCTCCAAATCCGATGGTCAGTAAAGATGAGTGGGAGGCTATCAAAAGGTACTACATTGATAAAGCACCGGATTCATTACTTGCAGAAGTAGAAACAATTTCAGCACAACTGACACAGTTCGAACCTGAGTCACGGGTGTTTGGAGAATTTCCGCTATTGACTTTCGTAAAGACAGATACGATTGAACACAAGATCTATGTCGGAAGTCGTTTGAATAAACTTTATCGCTTGAACGATAACCTTGTACCCGAAGATTCATTCGAATTGTCGAGCCCGCCTTCCCATATATTTTTTACAAAGCCAGATCCGGTTGTTTCATTAATGGGAATTATGGATCCCAACGACCAGGCTAGGGGTGAGATCTCCATTCTTCACCTCAACTCCAAAAATGGCACCCGGATTATCGATTCATTAAAAAGGCCGGTCCATTTTGAACTGAAGGATTTGAATAAGGATGGCCTTGACGATTTCGTGGTATGCGCCTTTGGAAACTATTCCGGAGCGTTGCTTGCCTTCAAGGGCATTGGTAATGGGAAATATGAAAGATTGTTTCTGCAGAATCTACCTGGCGCGCGGCGAGTAATTATCCGCGATTTTGATGGCAATGGCATGGATGATATCCTGGCGCTTATGACCCAGGGTGATGAGAGAATAATTCTTCTGTTGAATCAGGGGAACTTCAATTTCAGGATAAGCACATTACTTCGCTTTCCTCCTGTATACGGTTCCAGTTATTTTGATGTAGCCGACTTTAACAACGACGGTAAGTTTGATATACTATATACCAATGGAGACAATGCTGACTATTCTATGATACGTAAGCCTTACCACGGCGTGCGGGTGTTCTTTAATAGCGGCAGCAACGACTTTAAGGAATCGTGGTTCTATAACATGCACGGAGCCACGCAGGCCGCTGCACAGGACTTTGATGGTGATGGTGATCTTGATATTGCTGCCATTTCTTTTTTCCCGGATTTTGTGAAGCATCCGGAGCAGGGATTTATGTATTTTGAAAACAAGGACGGAAAATTTACTCCGCAGATAACTAACATGGCCTCAAAGGGGCGATGGCTTACGATGGAAGCGACGGACATTGACAAAGACGGGGACTGTGATCTAATTCTCGCTGCCCTGGGTTTTAATGACGGCGTACCGGCCGGGCTACTTGATCAGTGGAAAAAAGAGAAAACGTCACTACTTGTACTCAGGAACAAACACAGACCGTGATTTTTGGGATTTATGGGATTACCTTGACTGGATTTGACATTGTCTAATTGCTAAGTCACCCGTGGTAGTGCTGACGTGATTTTTGGAATTCCCTGGATTAGATTTAACATGAGCTAATTGCCCAGTCGCCCTCCTATCCTGATAATCCCTCAATCCAGCGAATCACGGTCAAAAGCTGGCTCTGAATTCTTTCTCCAGATATGAATTGAGGTTTTTGAGACCCCTTAATAAGCTTACTTTTTCGGGTGAGTCGTTTACGTTGTCATTTTCATACACCACTTCCACGAACAAATTGCGGAGCATGTAAACGTGAATTCTACGGCCGTTCTTTGCGCGGCTTCCTAGGGACACGCCATTCTTTTGCAGATAACTTACTTGCTTTTCAGCAGAGAGCTGGCGGAAGAAAAACTGGAGGATCATAGTCTGTTAGTGTTTTGGTTACGAACTATGAGTTGCCATTTCCGCGCCACAGCGAGAAACCCTCAAAACGGCTCAAATTTCAGCCCTCTCCGCCTACAAACTTTCCCAAACGTGGAAATATTTTCCATAACTGTCCAAATTCCAGCCGAGATTAGGCAAGTCACCGCCTGTTACTGAAAAAATTTTCTGATAAACTTTGAAACCTTATAACTAATATCTTAGTTTTATACCTAAATAGATAGTCGATGAAAGATCTTAAAGAGTTAACAAAAGCTGAAGACCAGGTAATGCAGATCCTCTGGAAGATTCAAAAAGGATTTGTGAAAGACGTCATTGAAGAGATGCCTAACCCGAAACCTGCGTATAATACGGTATCCACAATTGTTAGAATTCTTGAGACCAAGGGATTTGTAGATCACAAAGCTTATGGAAAAACGCATGAATATTTCCCCCTAATCACAAAAGAAAAGTATACTAAGTTTTATCTGAACAACCTTATCAAAGGATATTTTAATGGATCGTTTCCAAATCTCGTTTCCTTTTTTGCTAAAGAAAATAAGATGGACATCCACGATCTTGAAAAACTTTTAGAGGAACTAAAGAATCAGAAGTCATGAATGCATTTATAAACTATCTGCTTGAAGCGAACCTCGGATTGGTTCTTTTTCTTCTATTGTATTGGATACTGCTTCGGGGAGAGACGGATTTCTCGCTTAATCGTGCGTTCCTTCTCATGTCAATCGCCGTATCGCTAGTATTTCCATTATTCCATTTTACATCACAAACTCAACTCGTACCAACAATCAGTGCATTGGTCCCTTCAACCTGGCTCCCGGAAGTTGTCGTATACGCCGATGGAAATCCAGCCGCTGAAGAAGCGCAAGTCACGTTTGACCCATGGATGTTAACACGTCTCGCCTATATCGCGGGGCTATTCATAGCATTTTTGGTGCTCCTCTATCGCCTGATCGTATTATTCAAATTGATTCGCACGGCTCAAACCTACCCGATGGACAAGTTCACAATCCTTGAATCTAACAAAGGCGAACAATCTTCTTTCTCGTTCTTTAACTACATTTTTATAGGGAAGTCAGCAGCGCTTTCGCAGCATGAAAAGGAAGTGATAATTGATCACGAGCGGATCCATGCACAACGGTTGCATTCCTTCGACATATTGTTAGTCAACGTGTTGGGGATTCTCTTCTGGTTCAATCCAGTCATCAGAATTTACAAAAAGATATTTGTTCACGTCCATGAATACGAAGCAGATGCGCGCGCTGTGAAGGCTCATGATGTGAATGACTACTGCAGCCTGCTGGCGAAGGTTGCTTTATTGTCGGCCGACATCAGACTCGCCAGCCATTTTAGTAATTCTTTAACCGTAAAACGAATTGAAATGATACGAAAATTTAAATCAAAGATAAAGCAGTGGAAGGTCGCAGCTCTATTCGGCGCGATCCCACTATTCTTTTTTGTAGTCTCGTGCCAGGACCAGCTAGTGGACGATATCACCGAGCTTGCTCGAAATTCCAGCGTGGCTATGGATGCTCCGCCAGCTATTGTGGAACGCTTTGAAGCTGTGAAAAAAGTACACCCGAACTCAACTTATATTCTGGTTGAATTTAATGAAGAGGGCGACAGGTTATTGGCCAAGATGGAGAAAGCGCATGGCATTCCCTCATCGATCGAGCTATTCACTCCGGACCATGGGCTGTATAAGAATTCCACCCTGAACACTGAGCCGGAGAAAATCAGCTTTAACCAATCCCAGGAATGGGAACTGGCTTCAACGGAAATGAATGGACTTCGAACATTTGCTATTATCGAATACAACACAATGGCGAAGAAAATAGCGGAAAGATCGAAGGATGCCAGCGATGTATTCACAATAGTAGACCAAACAGCGAAGCCTTCGGATGGAATGGCTGCTTTCTATGAGCACGTAGGAATCAAGCTGAATTATCCGGCGGAGGCACGAAGAATGGGTATCGAGGGAAAAGTGTTTGTGGAATTTGTGGTTCAGACCGACGGATCGCTCACTGATGTGAAGGTGACAAAGGGCATCGGTGCGGGATGTGACGAGATGGCCGAAACGGTGGTGAGGACTTCTCCCATAAAATGGATACCCGGAAAGAACGATGGAACTCCGGTAAAACAGCGGATCGTGCTTCCAGTAACGTTCAGGCTGGCCAGCAAAGAAATTGTTCTAAAGGACGAAACAGCAACACCGGAAAATTCGATTAATGAGGTGGTGGTTGTGGGGTACAAGGAAAATTGACTGTAATTCTTCGATCAAATGTATCATAGCCCAGGGGCATGCAACCTCTGGGCTAACATATTACCTTAGCCACTCTTTAATCCGTTCGTAAGGGATCACAATCTCTGTTGGCCCGGCTGCATAAGGCGCAATCTCGTAGTTATTGTAATAGAATACGATACCCTCTTTTCTAAAGCCGTAGTTTTTGTTCAACGTAAAGGTATCATCAGGGAACTCATAATAATTTTCATTCAAGGATGCAGTATCGGGTAGCTCATGAACTTGTCGAAATACCTGTTCACCAATTTCAGCTAAGGGCTCCTGATATCCGTTCTTCAAAAGTTTGTCCAGTGTGAATTCCGCACCGGTAGAAGGATTTACATTAATAAAATATGTGTCTGACCCACCATGCGCACCTCCTGTATAGTACTCCTGGTGAACAGTCATGCTGATCAGCGTATCGGTAAGGACCTCAACACTGACATTGGCATTATAAAACCATCCGCCCGCCGCATCCGGCATTTCTTTGTTGAAGTCCACATACTCCTGGATAAAGTCATCTCCGATCTGCTGCATGGACTTTCCTTCTGCCTCGGGATCACCCATCGATACCGTTGCTTCAATTTCGCGACGAATCCTTCTTTCAACCACAGAGTCAAGTCCTGAAAACTCAGGATAATTAACTTCATACGATGCACATTGCAATGTGTCGCTCTTGCATCCAGCTGAAGACTCGACACGGAAATTTTTCATCACGTAAGACGCTTCAGTCTTCGTGTCTTCGGTCTTCTTACTGCAGGATAAAAGGATTATGGCAACGAGTGAAACGTGGAGGAGGTCTTTCATCATACTCTATTTGCTTAAAATTTCCTCCAGCTTCTTGTCAAGCGCTGCTCCGCGCAGATTCTTCGCGATGATAACACCATTGGGATCGAGAAGGACGGAAAAAGGTATGCCGGTTATATTATATGTTTTAGCCGCAGCTGACTGCCAGTATTTCAGATCAGAGACATGGGTCCAGGTCAGACCATCCTGCTTGATAGCCAGAAGCCAGTCGTTCTTCGAGCGATCGAGTGA
>DATHIE010000854.1:0-14364 GCA_035316905.1 Chryseolinea sp.
TATAAAAGCGCTCAGCAAAGCAGGGGTTGTAGGTATTAACATTGAAGATTCGACGATAGTCGATGGGACAAGAAAAATTTTCGATGCGAGCGTGTTTGCGGATAAGCTGGGACAAATATCCGCAGGATTGAATTTAGCGGAGATTCGATTTTTTATAAATGTTCGATGTGATGCATTTCTGCTTGGATTGCCCGACGCAAGAAAGGAGGCTATCAAACGCCTTCAGTTGTATGAGAAGCAAGGTGTTCATGGAATGTTTCTTCCATGTATTACAGATATTGAGGATATCAAGGCGGCTGTGCAATCCACAAAGCTGCCATTGAATGTGATGTGTATGCCGGCGTTGCCCGATTTTGATGCGTTGCGCGGTGCCGGCGTAAAACGCATTAGCATGGGAAATTTTGTAAACGCATTTGGTTATAACGCCATCGAAAAGGCCGCGAACGAGATCATACAAAAGAAGAATTTTTCGCCATTGTTTTAGACGGACGGAAGTTCAGTCATATTCACATTGATTTCATTCACGAGTCGATTTTTGGATATTGGTCGCGCGTGCCTTTCAATACGTTCAACCATCGATCACAATCTCTTGTAAATAATCTGATCGTCTTGTTGCCAGATTGCAAGAATACTCCCATCCTCGAGTTCAATTGCTGTCAATGCGGTTCCAGTGCTACACGCTTAGCTTCACCGTCGATGGTCTTGATCATTAAGTCAGTTTCGTCTACCCAATACACGAGACTTCTATTCAAGCCAACACCGCGTCCTCGACCAATGTTTACCTCGGCTTTGCCTGGCGTTGCATAGAATACCTGACCATCCCGTTGCCACGCCGTGTGAATAAAACTGTTCTCGTCAATGCTAACCCCACCACCATCCATCGGACAGGCATTCAACATCCACGTACCATTTCCTAGCTTCTGTGCTTCAGAAAAACTTTCGCCGTTATCCAGGGAATTTGTTACGTAAAGATCCCTTGATCCCCTCACCCAATTCCTGAACATGATGCACACCTGATCGCCTTTCACCACGATAGATGGCTTGCAACATTCACAAACATGACCGTCCGGCGACTTATAAACAAAGTTGTTTTTTGTCCATCCCGCTCCGGGTTTCAAAATAGAAACGCATATGTTGTTTTGTTTGCTCTCTCTCAGGTCAAGCCAGACGGCATAAAAGGTGTTATTGCCACCCGCAGCAATGCTCATGAGTCCTTCGGGAGCGTATCCGTCACTATCGTTTACATTGGCGATCTTTTCCCAATGTCCCTTTTTATTTGAAAACTGGTAAGCATGGATATTTCCTTTTTTGTCCATCGCCGTCACCAATGAATAATCCCCCGAGGTTGCTAGCTGAGGTCCGCGGCTCATACCCAGGTGCATTCCTTCTATTGCACCTATCAATGTAGGTTGAGAAAAGGTTTTACCATTGTTCGTTGAAAATGAATAGTAGATCTTATCAGTTTCGCCATAGACTACCCTGACGACGTTGTTCTTGTCACGGCTTACCTGAGGATGGTCGCCGGATGCCATCTTCGTCTGTGCATGTGCATACATCCACATTGCGTTCAATGCCAGAAGAATTAAAACCAATGATGAGCAAAATTTCGATCTAATTAATTTCATTGCATGTGTCTTTTTAGAGATCAGCCTCTCCGTTACTCCATCACAACATCCTTTGCACTCTTGTCTACCCTCAACCCCTGAAACACCGGATGACGTACACTTCCGTCCTCCGTTATCTCCGTGAACTTAATATTACAAACCAGCACAGGCTCGACCCAGGTAATATCCGGTGTCTCCTTGATCGGTATATCCAATGGTGATTTCTTACGTACAAGTTTTTTGAGTTTCGTGTACAACTCTTTCAAGCTCTGATCAGTAAAACCAGTTCCTACATTTCCGATCGATACCAGCTCATCATCTTTCCATACACCGAGTAACAGCGATCCAAAGGAACTTCGCGAACCTTTCGGCTCGGTAAAACCGATAATAATTGCTTCCTGCGACTGTACATTTTTGATCTTCAGCCAATCCGATGTTCGCTTGCCAATTAGATATTTGCTCTTCTTGCGTTTTGCGATCATCCCTTCCAGTCCCATCTTTTGCATTTCCTTAAACAACATCCTGCCCTCATCCTCAACATGATCACAATACCGAATTACACTTGAGTCGGGAACAACTTTTCTGAGTATCTCTTTCCTTTCCAGCAAAGGTAGATCAACCAGTGATTTTCCATTTAACTCGATGATATCAAAAACGTAGTATTGGATTGTGTGCTTGTCCCTGCTACTATAATTTTGAAGACGCTGAAAGCTTGGCTTACCCGACTCATCGAAAACGACAACCTCACCATCGATTATGGCGTTGCTGGTAATGGAGGATAGTGCAGCGAATACTTTCGGATAGGCTTTATCGAATGTATGGCCATTTCTGGAATAGAGTTTATTATTCCCCTTGCTGATCTCTGCAATTGCCCGGTACCCGTCCCATTTGATTTCAAATAACCAGTCTTTGCTGTCGAAGGCTGGCCGGTCGCTGAGCTGAGCCTTCATGGGTTCGGTGAACGATCCAAGTTTACGACTTCCTTCTATTCTAATGTGTTTCATTATTTTGCTGAAAATTCCAACAGCAAAAGTTAGCCGTTTGGGAATGAAAAATGAAACTGTTCTGCGAAAGCCAGACTATAATAGTTTTCTTATCTTTCTCCTAAGGGTCTCCCTTTGATCACGGGTGAAATACGAATACGGGAAAGTCGCTGGTCGCAGCAATGTTCTTTATCACACTCTTATGAAAAAGTCGCTCGACGACATTCATATGGACCGAACAAACAGACAGCATGTCGGCTTCCACGTTGGAAACATATCTGTTGACACTTAGTGCTATATCGGATGATCGCAGCGTTTCATACTTTAAAGGGACGTCACCTGAATACAGATTTTTTATGATGAGCTGCAGTTCATGGAGGTCTTCGGCTGCTCCTTTGCTTTCGGCCTCTTCCATTATTTGTAGTACGGTTACTTGGGCCTTCAATACGGACGCGAATTTGGTGAGCTTTTCAAGTGGAAGCTTGCGCTCCTTTAGATAGTCGAATGCATAGACGATATTCCGGATCTCACTGTAAACATATTTTTCCGGGACTATGAGCACGGGCACCTTTGCATTGACAGCTGCATTATAGGCATTGGTTCCCCTAAAGAACTGGTAAATATTGTCTGGCCCGTTCGAACCCATCACGATCAAGTCGTATTGATCCGAAAGGTCCTCGATCACACTGGTTAGCGTCCTAAGTGTTGTTTCTACGACGGCATTACAAGGCACATGAAAGGTTCTGTTGATCTCATCGCTCTCCAGCTGCAGTTGTTTAGTGATCGACGCCAGGTCCTTTCCGGAATCGGGCGGAACGAACTCTATTGAAGAATGGACATTAAGTAACGTCAGTTCACCGTTAATCACTTTCGCCAGCTTGGCCGCGTATGCTATGCCATTTTGCGCTGCATCCGAAAAGTCGGTTGGGCAGAGGATTTTTTTCATAATTGACGGAATCTATTATTTGCTGAAACAGTATTCGAAGGTAACGAATTAAAGATGTTCGTACGAATGTTCCGGTCGTATACGATGTTGGGTTCATTAGCGAATGGCCGGCCATTATGCCTCCGAATCCAATAAGGAAGTAAATAAGGATGAGTAAGGTAAGGCCTCAGGCTCGTTTTGTCCTGCCGTTATAAATTGATCAAAGGCCAGATAAGTATTGGAGGAAGGCAGGTTAGGGGACGAGCAGGATGCTGATATTTTGGCGGGTTAGGTGGTGCGTCACACCCTCACACGCACGCACCAACTCATAACCCATACTAAATCAGAATATTTCATTAATACGATATTCTCTACCGCTATAGGAGACTTTGTCACCAACATCCTTACCCTTCATTGCGATATAGAGAGGACTGTGTACTGACAAACCGATGAACTTTTCATCATCGACCTCGAACTGTTCGATACTTACGGATATATAGAAAGTCGCAACATCTGTGACGACGGCTGCACCTGGTTCAATTCGCGTAGTCGTTTCTTCCGCTGAGTGTTCCAGGAACATTAGTTGTTTCATCTCATCTTCGGCAAAGCGAAAGCTCTCGGTGAGTGCTGTGACTTCCTCCACCAGCATAGCCATATTGGAATGTTCGCCGCTGTCGTAGCTTTCGTCATTGCCTAGCCCTTCCGTAACCAGGAAAGCTTCTAATCTTTTTCGGAGATCGTTGATCAGTGATTGATGTTTGGAGATACACGCCTCAAGCATCCGTTTCTTGAGGGTAGCTTTTTCTATTTTAGTTCTCATTAGTTCAAAAAATCCTGAAGATTCTTTTTATAGATTAAACAATTATCGTTCCAGACCCATTGGACTTGACGTAACAGGATTCCGGTGGTAAGGAGGGTTTGTCAACGTAAATCTCTAACAACTAAACATTTTTTTAAATGACGATGGTGACCATTATGTTATGATCTTTATCATCTGGCCCGCCGTAGAATCTGCCCGTGGACGCGACATAAATCATGGTTTTGGATGACAGCAGGCTTAAAGAAAGAGGCCGAGAAGTCATTTTCCAGAGGAGGCCCTGAATTCGATGATTTGCCCACTTTATCCTTAATTTCGTTCGGGACGGAGTTTGCTCCGATAAAAAGCCACAAGGAATATGAATAACGTTGTCCTGGTCACTGGAAGTACAAGCGGCATCGGCCTTGGAATTGCACGCGAATTTGCGCGAGCTGGATATGCCGTCGGTTTTCATGGACTTGAAAAAGATGGTGCAGATACCGCGTCTTCAATTGGTAGGCAATATGATGTTCCCATTTGTTTTACAGGCCACGACCTCGCTAACGAAGATGGAGTTGCAAAACTTGTACACGACACGGAGCAAAAGCTGGGCGCGATTGATATCCTTGTCAACAATGCGGGTATCCAACACGTATCCTCTATTGCTGAATTTGATCCGGACAAGTGGAATAAGATAATTGAAGTGAACCTCTCAGCAGCATTTCGAGCTACGAAGCTGGTGATGCCTGGTATGAGTAAGAAGAAATGGGGAAGGATCATTAACATCGCGTCGGTACATGGGCTGGTTGCCTCTGAGTTCAAGTCCGCTTACGTGGCGGCAAAACATGGG
Source organism: Chryseolinea sp. (assembly GCA_035316905.1). Classification (GTDB taxonomy): domain Bacteria; phylum Bacteroidota; class Bacteroidia; order Cytophagales; family Cyclobacteriaceae; genus Chryseolinea. The sequence goes on from DATHIE010000854.1 coordinate 5,159, forward strand.
TTGCTGGGACTGACAAAAGTGACGGCGTTGGAAGGTGCGCCATTTGGGATCACAGCCAATGCTATTTGCCCTGGATATGCGGATACCCCTCTCGTCCAGAAACAAATAACCGATCAGGCAAAAGCCCATGGCATTTCTGAAGACGACGTGATCGAAAAGGTCATGCTGATAAAACAACCAATCAAAAAATTTGTTAAGCCCGAATCCATCGGTGCTTTGTGCGTCTTCCTCGCCTCCGGGCACGCAGAACTAATCACCGGAGCCGCAATACCAATTGATGGCGGGTGGAGCGCACAGTGATTTGCCGTTAAACGTTATCCGTTAATCGTGAGCATGGGGCAAATGTGTGGATCACAATTCGAAAGTTGTTTTTCAGGTTTGTATTTCGTAGCGACGTTCGTTCGTACTGCTTGTATGTGGCGGACGCTGGGTGTCTTTGATTAACAAACATTTTCGGGTTAAGCCCTGCGCAACTTCGCGTTCCTTGCGTCTCTGCGGTGAACACACCCACACCCCCAACCACACTACGATTAACGATTAACAATTAACAATTAACTTCTCTCATGTTCCATAGCCAGGTATACGCCATTCGTCCACCCAAATCCATCCTGGTTGGGGTATTCCCCGCCACTAGCCACTCCATCTTCATTACATACATCATACTTTTCCGTCATCTTCCCACTGGATTGATATACATTTTCATTCACCTTCATCCACCTCGCCTGCACCTGCTGCGCAAGGTCTGTAAGATCGTGATTCATCAGTCCCCGGTAAGCTATCCACTGTAATGGTGCCCAACCATTCGGTGCATCCCACTGCTGACCGGTGAAGTTCAAGGTGGTCACAAGTCCACCGGGCTTAAGGAATTTATCCTTCAGCACACTTCCAACTGCTGATGCCTGTGCCGTTGTGGCAATATCAAAGAACAATGGAAAAACACCGGCCAATGTAAAATGCTGTTTCTGTTTGGTTTCCCTGAAATCAAAATCGAAGTAGAATTTCCTTGACTCGCTCCAGCAATACAACTGGATGGCTGCATGACGTTTCCGTGAGAGCGCATGAAACCGATTGGCCATTTCTTCATCGCCATTAAGTTCATAGGCTTCACCTATTAACTTTTCCAAATGGAATAGTAAACAATTTAAATCTACCGGGACAATGTCCGTAGTATGGATAGTGTCGAAAGAGCTGTCGTCTTTGAACCACCTACTGCTAAAATCCCATCCGGATTCTGCCGCTGCCCGCAGATTCCGATAAAGGTCTTCTGGTTTTTGCTTCGATTGATGAGATAGTTCGACGTCCTCTCTGTACGCTTCTGGACGAGGAGTATTGAACTCGTCCCAATACCGATTCAGGATCGATCCGTCAGGCATAAGGACGGTATGGTGCACAGCCCTCATCGCGGGACTCAGTACTTTACTTCCTGCCATCCAAAACTGGTATTCCCTTACGAGTCTGGGTAGGTATCTCAATAAAACATCATTCCCTTTTTCAATCGCCAACAATCTTACCATTAACGAATAAAAGGGAGGCTGGGATCTTCCGAGAAAATAGGAGCGGTTGCCGTTTGGAATATATCCGACGTGATCGATCAGGTAAGAAAAGTTTTCAACCATGTGCTGGATCAGGTCGGTTCTCTTTGAGATCCTCAGTCCGAGCATGGTAAAGTAGGAGTCCCAATAATAGATCTCGCGGAAGCGTCCGCCGGGAACCACGTAAGGATTTGGCAGCGGTATCAACGAACTTTTTTCTTTCGCCGGTTGACGGGTCAATACGTTCCACAACTCCTCGATGTGTTTTGTAATAGGTTTGTTGCCATCGCTCTTATATCCGGTAGATCCGTCAGGCGGAAGTTCAAAATTCTCCAGAACAAACTTATGAAGATCGAAGTCGGCCTGGTATTTCCTGGATTGATAAAGTTGGGCGATGATCTTAAGATCATTTTTTGGAATACAGTCCGGAAAGGTCTTGCCGTCACCAAGAACGTTTTTTTGCTGAACGTCCTGGAATAATGGACCAAGCGTATGTACATCCTGTTTGTTCATAATCGGCAGCATTAATGACTGGACGATGACGCGAATTCAACAGTTACGTCTGTTCTCTTTTGTAACCGGTTCAGGAAGAACAAACAAACTATCAGCACCGAAATAGGCACTAGTGAAAAATAAAATGCAGTCTGCCCTCCATAAACTTCAAATATATGCCCTGTAATTATTGATCCTGTTGTTCCGCCGAGCGCTGAAAAAATTACAATCAATCCCGACATTGGCCCATGCTGACGTGCAGGAAGGGTACTTAGTATTACTGAGTTGATCGCTGGATAAATGGGAGCGATAAAAAAACCGATCATTGGAAACACGAAGGCGGCAAGGGGAGCATTGCCCCAACCAGTAACCGCTCCGTGAACCGTATGAGATAAGGGAATCGCTACAATTACTAAGGCTGATGCAAACAGGAGGCAAATCACAAGCACAAAAAACCAGTGTATTTTTCGAAGTGCAATTCCCGCAAAAAATCTTCCTACTGCCGTCGACGCAGCGAGAATACTTGCCATCTGGATACTAAGAGTGGTTGGAAGATGAAGCACTTTGTTGTTAAATGTCGGAAGCCAGCTCATAATACTTTGTTCAATCAACACATATGTGAAGGCGCTGATTATAAAGACCAGCACGATTGGAAGCACCGCCAGTTTGAACATGTCAATGAAGTCTTCTGCGAACGACTTACTCGCTGCTGGCTTTACTGACGATTCATCCAATTTTGTACTCAGTAAAAGAATAAATGCAACGAGCGCGATACCTGCGAGTAAATAGTAGACACGGAACCATTCTGTCGATTGCGGATCTTCGTCATTCACAAATGCACTGAAGATGAAGTAGCCCGTAAGGATGCCGACCATAAAAAAAGATTCGATAAAATTCATAAAGCTGGCATGATCCTTCTTATTGGTGGTTATGATTCCGATAGTTGCGTAGACAGAAACTTTTATCAATGCAAAGCAGGTACCTGTGGCGGCAAAGAGCAATTTCGTCATCCAGAAGCTGCTTAGTGAAGGCATGAGCAGACACACGAGCGAAATAAAGCCAAGCGCTATGAGCATGGAATTTTTGTAACCTATGCGGACGATGTACGACGCAACCAGAAAAGAAACGACTGCAATACTAAGATCTTTGAATGCTTCGAGAACGCTTGCCGATGATTCCGAAATGTTAAAATTGCTTTGGACCTGGAGAATTACCGTTCCAACACTATTTAATAAAATTGCAAAGACAAAGTAATTGAGAAAAAGGGAAAGCTTGATTCTCCAGTTAGGCATGGGCGTGCGGATGTTTTACTAAAATTAGAAGAATCCGTGGATTTGGCACATAGCGCTTCCTTAAAAGATCGGCTTTGACCGCATGCCCCTGAAGCGCACTGGACAGGCCCTAGATTCAATTGTGGCCAACACAATTTTATGTGTTTCAGTGCTTTCTGAGCGCAAGCGGGCAGGGGTCTCATTTCATGGGATTTCAAAGGGATAGTAATTGAAGTCCCTAACAATTGAATAAAGTATATGTAAATTCAAGCTCGAACGATTTATTAAAATAAACCCAACCCTTCATTAATATGAAACGACAACTCTTGCTATTCACAACGTGTCTTTTGATCCTGGCATTTCTCACCTCCTGCGGAGAAAAGAAGGCAACAGAGGACACTGCGACCACATCCACTTCGGACATAACGAACGATTGGAGACTTGGCATTGCTTTCTGGACATTTCACACGTTCAGTTTACCAGAAGCTCTGGAAAAAATTGACAGCGCGGGCGTCTACATAGTTGAGGCACCGACGTTTTTCAAATCAGGAGCGGCGCTGAAGGATTCTCTTATCGGTGATTTGTCGCCTGCGGGTATTGAACAGGTCAAAGCACTGCTTAACAAACACAACATTGTGATTGAATCTGTGTACATCGGCGGAGATAAGACCGTCGAGTCGTGGAAGAAGCAATTCGATAAGGCCAAAGAGCTGGGCGCAAAGTTTGTTACTGCTGAGCCACCGATTGTACTTTGGGACGAGATCGATAGTCTTGCGGGCGTCTATGGAATGAAAGTCGCCATTCATGAACATTGGAAAGGCGTAAGTGCTTATTGGCACCCCGACTCTGTCTTGGCAGCAATTAAGGATCATCCTAATTTCGGCGCTTGTGCAGATCTTGGACACTGGCCGAAAAGCGGCGTAGATCCCTTGGACGCAGTGAAGAGACTCGAAGGCCACATTATAGCACTTCATCTAAAAGATATTGCGGAGTTCAATAACCCTAAGATCCAGGATGTACCGGTAGGTACAGGTGTTGTCGATTTTCCTGCGGTGTTTGCTGAACTCAAGAGGCAAAACTTCAAAGGACCCATTTATATAGAGCGTGACGCAGAAGATAAGCCTAGCAATCTGCCCTCCGTCATACAGACGGTGAAGTACTATAATGAACAAGTGAGCAAATTGCAGTGAGTGAACCGTTATCCGTTAATCGTTATCCGCCTGCCCGCCGAAGCTGTTTCAGCGCAGGAGGGTTAATCGTGTGTGTGGGTGCGTGTGTGATTACTTCGACATTAGTGCTATGAGATACCAAACCACAATCATGTCTTCGCAATGACTACGTGTAAATAGTATATTTTGAAATATGCGAATCCTTTAAAGATAACCTTTTGATAGGACGTGGATTCTCAAGAAATCGAGTATCAATTTCTCCTATTTCCATGAGTACAATCCGATTGAAACCCCACTCACTCTCACACCAACACCACGATTAATTGATAACGGATAACGATTAACGCTAACCTGAACAAATGAAAATACCAATCACAATACTTTTTGTTTTATTAGCCGTCGGCGGACTTGCACAAAACCCCACCCGCATGATTGATGAGATCCGGTCGCACAAGGAGGGGATCGGACTTTGGTGGGCAGGCCACAACAGCTGGGTCATTAAATCCGGTGACATTGTTGTATCGACGGATCTTTATCTCGAGAATGATTCGCGTATAGCGCCTCCGCCTATTACACCTGAAGAAATTGCCTCTGAAATTGATATCTCGTTCGTGACTCATTCGCATGGTGATCACTTCAATGAGTACACGACAAAGGTTTTGCTGGAAAAATCAGCATGCGTCTTCGTAATGCCGGAAAGCTGTCTGCCCATAGCCAGGAAGTTAAAGATACCCGACAGCCGCATTGTTGTCGCGAAGCCAAGGGAATCCTTTGAAGTAAAAGGCGTCAAGGTGGATGCTGTCAGGGCAATACACGGCAATGCCAATTTCGCCATCTACTACGAGGCTAACCTTCAGGATTGCGGCTACGTCATCCATGTGGGTGGAAAATCATTTCTGCAGCCCGGTGATTCATACCTCCTCGAAGACCATCTTTTCCTCAAGAACATCAACGTGTTATTCTTTTCGCCGACGGAGCACAATATGTACATCGACCGTTCTGTGATCCTGATAAACACATTGAATCCTGATTACGCTTTCCCTCAGCACCACAGCACAATTGCTGTCGATGACGGCAATCGTTTTTGGGCAAAAGGTTATCCCGACGAGGTGAAAATACGGTTGTCACAATCGCTAAAGGATAGATATCACATTCCGAAAATAGGAGGGAAGTGGACCATTAAGTAGAATGATCAATGATCAATGAACAATGAACAATGCCCGCGTGCGCTTATGAAGGGGTTGAATATTAATTGCCCCGGGTTTTAACCAGGTTTTAACCCGGGGTCACTCGGATGTACGCTTGTCAAGCGGCCGATTGAATTGACAAGAACTTCTATTTGATTGCAGCCGAATAAACCGAATATATGTGGACTTGCCCTAACTGCGGCCAGGAGTTTGTTAAAGCTAATCAACAGCACTCGTGCAATGAGACGACGCTGGAAGATTTCCTTCGTGATAAATCGGAACTAACTATTTCACTATTCTGGCACTTTGCCAGATTATTTCAGAAGATCGGCGGAGTAACGATACATCCCACAAAGTCGATGATCGCCTTTGCATCCAAAAAACGCATTGCTTACGTCATTCGCTTGGGGAAGAATTTTGTAGATGTAGTCTTCCCTTTTGACAAACCTTACGAAGATAACTTGTGCTTCCGTAAAATTGCCCAGGTTCCAGGTACTCAGCAATTCAATCACCACATCCGCCTGATGAGCAAAGATGACGTCAATAAAGAGGTTCTATATTTTATGAAGCTCGCCTACGAGGGGGGAATGAGCAATGAGCAATGATCACTGAGCAAGTTTGTCAATTTGATCAGGTTTACCATTTTTTTTATTTCTATATCTCCTTATTGCCCTATCTCTCTATCTCCCTATCTCCTCTTTGCAACCAAGATCAACCTCGGCGAATGATTTATATCAAAATCACCAAGGTCATAATCTCCGTAAATTCCCTGCAACGCAAGATCATTTACCTCAAACATCCTTTCGAAATCACTTTTCTTTAACCTCGCTACCTTCTCGGTATACTCATAAGGTTCACCTGATTGCAAATCGATTGTTATCTTTTTAAAGAAATGCTTCTCGTCCATCCATCTGCTGATATGGTACTCCACTCCATCGATATTCTTTTGTTGTTCACTAACAACATTGCCTGACGCCTGCACGACGTTGAGATAGTCCATCATGACCACACCCCCAGGTTTCAGACTTTGTGAGATATTGCAAATAACCTTGCTGTGTTCTTCATCCGTATCGAAATAGCCAAAGCTCGTGAAGAAGTTAAAAACGTAATCGAAATAATTCCTACCGAACGGTACACGCATATCGTGCTGATAGAATTGGAGATTGCCCCTTTCGAACTGTTTTGCTTGTTGAACGCTGGAACCCGCGAGGTCAATTCCCGTCACCCGAAATCCTTTCGACGCAAGGTGTTTTGCGTGACGCCCGGCGCCGCATCCTAAGTCCAGCATTTTGGCACTGGACGATGGTTGTAATACGGAAAGCAGGTTGTCGACAAAGTTCTTTGCTTCAAGTTCGTTACGGTGACCGTACAGCTGGTGATAGAACGATGTATCAAACCAGATCTTAAACCAGGAGCTAGCACTTGTGTTCATGTCTCTGGGAGTTTTCATATTTCCTTCGTTAAGATTCATAAAATCACTGTTTTAGTAACTTCTTTGTTTTCGCTGATAAACATCTTTTCGTCATGTAGGTAGGCCGTTATCCAGATCAATGTCAGTATAGTGGCAGGCGCGATAAAGAACGTTCCGTGTGAAATTTCCACTGCCATAGCTCCGCCGAAATATCCCGTGAGCAATAGAAGTCCCAGCTTCCTGGTTTTCTTCCAGATGAAAAGTGCCAGGAACATCAGTTCCGTAATGCCGAGAATATTGAGGTAGGACAACAGTCCTATTTTTGAAAAGATCTCCACTAATTGTGGTACGAAGGCAAGTTTGCTGGATGCACTCAGTATAATAATGAGCGTGACGAGCGCCGTGAGTATCCGTGTAACGGCGATTTTTGTGTTGTTTTTCATGGTCTTGAGCGTTTTTTGATCAAAAGTATTGGCGCGGACCGGGGTGGGCATTGATCTACATCAAGATCGGAGGCGCTTGACTTTTCTTTGACTAGTATGGAATCCGCCGAATATTCTTCCTTGGCTAACAGGGTCGTGACCGATTATTAAAAATCAACTATCGATTGAGACCGGTTTCAAAAATTAAAGATATTTGCCCAAAGCCATGCGGTGATCCAATGCGAACCCAACCTGTTCTTATGTTTCTGTTGTTAATACTCTTTGCAAGTTGTCAGACCAAAGAACCATTGTCTCTCCCTCCAACGGACAGCGACAACGGCGGATTGTTCCTGCCTGACGGATTTGGTGCGTTGGTAGTTGCCGATAGCGTGGGGCCTACCCGCCACCTGGCTGTCAATGACAACGGCGACATTTATGTGAAACTACGCCTCATCGATGGTGATTCCGGGAATTTTGCTCTAAGAGATACAAACCTCGATGGAAAAGCAGATGTATTCCAACGTTTCGGAGATTATGTTAACGATGGAAGTTTTGCTACAGAGATGCGTATTCATAACGGATATTTATACTTCAGTTCTGAGCTGATGGTTTATAGACAGAAGCTTGTCCCCGGGAAGCTCGTTCCTGATGGAAAGCCGGAGGTCATGGTTGTGGACCGCCATCCTATTCGGTGGCATAACGCAAAATCGCTGGCGTTCGATGGTGAGGGTGGTATGTATGTTACATTCAGCGCTCCGACCAATGTCTGCGAAGATTGGCGTTCTGTAGACTATGCCAATACAGGCTCATCTGCAAATGTAAAAGGACATTATCCCTGCCCGGAGTTAGCCGACTTCGCTGGCGTCTGGAAGTTCGATGAAAACAAACCAGGACAATTACAGTCCGACGGAAAAAGATTTGCCACAGGATTGAGAAGTATTGTAGCTATCACCTGGAATGAGGACGACAATAGTTTGTATGCGGTGCAACATGGCAGGGATTATTTGTCAGCGCATGATCCGTCACATTTTACAGCATGGCAGAATGCAGTGCTGCCAGCGGAGGAGTTCGTGAAGATCAGGGAGGGAGATGATTTTGGGTGGCCCTATAGTTATTATGATCATATCAAGAGCAAAAGAATGATGGCACCAGAGTACGGTGGTGATGGCGTAAAGGAAGCGAAGGGCTACGCAGAGCCCCTCTTCGGATTTCCAGCCCATTGGGCACCAAACGACATGTTATTTTATAAGGGAAGTCAATTCCCTGCTCGTTATAGGAACGGTGCATTTGTTGCTTTTCACGGTTCCACCAATCGGGGACCATATCCACAGGCTGGATACATTGTTGCGTTTGTACCCTTTGAAAACGGCAAACCGCACGATTGGGAAGTATTTGCGGATGGCTTTACGGGTGTTGACACCGTTGTGAGCATGAGCGATGTTAAGTACCGTCCAATGGGTTTGGCCGAGGGTCCCGATGGATCATTGTATGTTTCTGAATCGAAGAATGGAAAGATATGGCGGATCGTGTACAAAGGGGATGTTGCGAATTTTAAGGAGAGTGATCTTGCCGGTTTGGAAAAAAGAAAATCATCACGTACGTATATCAAAACGCCAGATGAAAAAACTGACATCTTACCTGTCAAATAGTTGTTTTGTTAACGATTTCGTCGTAACCTGAACAAACGCTCAAAACGTTAGGATATTAGAATGAGTCGCACGT
>DATHIE010000855.1:0-4717 GCA_035316905.1 Chryseolinea sp.
TGATGTCTAAATACGAAACATATCAACACGATGTCCTTGTGATCGGCTCCGGTGGTGCAGGTCTACGGGCCGCTGTAGAGGCCGCAACGGCTGGAGTATCTGTTGCAGTGATTTGCCGATCGCTTTTGGGAAAGGCGCACACAGTGATGGCAGAGGGAGGTGTTGCAGCGGCATTGGCGAATGTTGACGACCGTGATAACTGGAAAGTTCACTTCTCCGACACTATGCGCGGAGGACAATACCTGAACAACTGGCGGATGGCAGAGCTTCATGCAAAAGAGGCGCCTGACAGGGTTAGGGAACTTGAGGCCTGGGGAGCCGTCTTCGACAGAACAGATGATGGCAGGATCCTGCAGCGAAACTTCGGAGGACATAAGTATCCACGATTGGCGCACGTTGGCGACCGAACGGGACTTGAAATGATCCGAACCTTACAGGATTTTACTATTCACCAGAAAGTTGATGTTTATCAGGAGTATACGGTCGTTGCTTTGTTGAAAGACGGCGACAGAATTGCTGGAGCATTCGGCTATGACCGCGAGAAAGGACATTTTAAAGTATTTAAGGCTAAAGCCGTCATCATTGCAACGGGTGGGATGGGCAGGATTTATAAGATTTCAAGCAATAGTTGGGATTGCACCGGCAGCGGAATATCGTTGGCTTATCATGCCGGAGCAGATCTTATCGATATGGAGTTTGTACAGTTCCACCCTACCGGTATGGTATGGCCGCCAAGTGTTCGGGGCCTGCTTATCACGGAGGGTGTACGCGGCGAAGGTGGAGTGTTGAGGAATAATCAGGGGCGTCGATTCATGTTTGACGATATTCCCGAACTCTACAAAGGCCAAACTTCCACAGACGAAGAAGAGGGATGGCGATATACGCAAGGTGATAAAAACGCAAAGCGGCCGCCAGAGTTATTAACCCGCGATCACGTTGCACGATGTATTACCCGCGAGATCAAAGAAGGACGTGGTACTCCACATGGCGGAGTTTATCTCGATATCGCGTGGATCAAAGAAAAGATTTCGAACGCACCCGAGCATATCAAGCGTAAGCTGCCCAGCATGTATCACCAATTCAAAGAGCTTGCCGGTGTCGATATTACAAAGGAAGCAATGGAAGTAGGGCCAACGACACATTACATCATGGGTGGCGTTCGCGTAGACGCGGATAGTCAGATGACAAGCATACCTGGATTGTTCGCAGCTGGTGAATGTGCAGCGGGACTTCACGGTGCAAACAGACTTGGTGGAAATTCACTTTCGGATTTACTTGTCTTTGGCCAACGTGCAGGAGCCTACGCTGCGACATACGCAAAGGAATCGCCAGAGGGAAAAGTAAGTGAAGATCAAATAAATGATGTTGTTCAATGGGCATTGGAACCATTTGAACGGGGTGAGAAAGGCGAATACGAAAACCCGTTTCAAATTCAAACTGACCTGCAGGAAGAAATGCAGAGATTGGTAGGGATAGTGAGAATAGAAAAGGAATTGTCAGAGGCGTTGGACAAAATTGAAGCGTTGAACAAACGCATCGTGCGGGTAGGCTGTAATGGTAACCGGTCCTATAATCCAGGCTGGCACACAGCCATGGAGTTGAAGCATATGATTACTGTTGCTGAAGCCATAGCGCGCGCAGCTAAAGAACGCAAGGAAAGTCGTGGCGGACATTTTCGTGAAGATTTTCCAGATAAGAGCGAACAATTCGGAAAGGTGAACATTTCAATTCGAAAAGAGAACAACGACAAAATGAACGTGACCCACCTCCCCAAGACTAAGGTCCGTGAGGATCTTCAGGAGATCATAACTGAAATGAAATAGAAATGAAAGTTCTGTTCAACATATGGCGGACAAATTCAAGCGGCGGAGAATTTCAGGAATTCAAGACTGAAGTGACCGAAGGAATGGTAGTGCTTGATGCCGTTCATCAGATCCAGGCGGAACTGGCTAATGATCTGGCCGTACGCTGGAATTGCAAGGCAGGCAAGTGCGGTTCGTGCTCGGCGGAGATCAACGGTCACCCGCGGTTGATGTGTATGACACGAATGAGCGACATGCCTGAAGGAAAACCGATTACTATTCAGCCGCTAAAAGCGTTCCCCGTTATCAAGGATCTCGTTACAGATGTCTCAGTGAACTATCGGATAAAGAAGCAAATAAAAAAATTTAAGCCTCGAGCGCCTGATGCTCCCGATGGAACATGGCGGATGGCGCAAAGCGATATTGACCGGGTCCAGGAATTTCGCAAATGTATTGAATGCTTTCTTTGTCAGGACGTATGCCATGTATTGCGTGAACATCATCTTCATGAAAAGTTTGCAGGTCCCAGGCACATGGTCTATGCTGCCGCTCTGGAAATGCATCCCCTGGATGTTGAAGATCGGACCGGCGATCTGAAGGATATGCATGGGGTCGGCTTTTGCAATATCACTAAATGCTGTACAAATGTGTGTCCTGAAAATATCCATATCACCGACAATGCGATTATTCCTCTAAAAGAAAGAGTTGCAGATAAGTTTTATGACCCGCTCATGAAGCTTTTCCGTATATTTAATAAGTGACGTAAACCTTAAGCTTTCAAGGCCATGAGAACCGCATCACAAACTACCGACAATCCTCAGTTCGAGTTGAAACGTCTCACCAAAGAGAGTATCGAACCTTCGCTCGAAAAAGCGGAACACTACAGGCTTCTAAACCAACCGCGGCTTGCTGAAAGCATCTGCCTCGATATCCTCGAGATAGAACCAGGAAACCAAAAAGCAATGGTCATTCTTTTATTGGCTTTAACAGATCAATTCAAACAATCATCAACTAAGGCGTCTAAACAGGCCGTAGACCTTGCCAATAGTCTGAACGATGAGTATTCGAAAGTTTACTATACAGGAATCATTCACGAGCGTCAGGGAGCAGCTGCACTTAGTTCAAATTCACCAGGGGCCGATTTTGATGCTTACGAATGGTATCGCGAAGCAATGGATTTTTATGAAAAGGCCAACGAGATAAACCACGGTGAAAATGATGATCCAATCCTTAGGTGGAATACCTGCGCACGAATTATAATGGATCATCATCTTCGCGAGCGGCCTGACGATGACTATCAACCAATGCTGGAGTGATCGACATTAAAAATACTACTGGGTGTAATACAAAATATGGCTTCGCTCAACTAGTCAATAGTTGATTAATAATCTGTTGATTTCGTTCATTACCGTGCCAGGGGCAACCCCAATCCAAACCAACAAGGTGGTCAGCACTGCCATCGTTACGCCGCTAACAATGTAGATGTAAGGGTGAAGCTGATCGGCCGACTCTTCCTCCCCTGTTTCGCGCTGCTCAAACATTGTGGCAATGATCTTTATGTAGTAGTAGAGTCCAAGTGCGCTATTTATGGCAAGCATAATAACGAGGAGCCACTGGTGCGCATTGACTCCCGCAGCAACGATGTAGAACTTGCCAATAAATCCCGCAGTCAACGGAATTCCGGCAAGGGATAAAAGCATCGCCGTAAACATTGCCGCCGTCCATGGTCTGGTCCAGAACAGACCGCGATAATCATCAATAAACTCGGCGTCACGATCTTTGTCCGAGAGCGTAGCGAGAATCCCAAACGCACCGGTCGTCGTGATAAAATAGGCTACCAGATAAAAACTTACTGCTTCTGCTCCTAGTTTGCCGCCGGCCAGAAATGCAACAAGCAAATAACCCATGTGCGCGATGGAAGAGTACGCAAGAACGCGTTTAACGTTTGACTGACGCAATGCAAGAAAATTTCCGATGAACATTGAAGCGATTGCGATGACAGTGAAAGACAAGAGCAGCGACGGATATTTGCTTCCGTCCACCTGTTGAAAGAATCTCACTAACAACGCGACCATCCCTCCTTTTGAGACCGTTGCTATGAATGCGGTGACCGGTGCAGGTGCACCTTCATACACGTCAGCCGCCCACATATGGAATGGTACCACGCTCAACTTGAAACCGACTCCAACGACCATCATTCCAAATCCTGCATAAAGAAATTTTGAAAGTGAATCCGATGACGAAAGGTACTTTCCAATACCTGCAAATTCCATCGTACCCGTTGTCGCATAAACAAGCGCCATTCCAAACAAAAGGAACGCCGATGAAAAGGCTGCCAGAATAAGGTACTTTATACCGGCTTCATCCGACCGTTCTCGTTTTCGCAGGTACGCGATCATAGAGTAAAGTGAAACGCTGAGGATCTCTAGCCCGAGGAATAGTGATACAAAATGTTTGCTTATCACCAGTACCACTGCTCCTAGCGTAGCAAGAATAAGGAGGATGTAGTATTCCTCCTTTCGTTCCTCGCGTTGTTCGAAGTAAGCGTACGATATCATCGTTATTGCCAATGCAGTCAGCAAGATAAGTCCGGTGTTGAAAGTCGCGAAGCCATCAAAAATAAATAACGGTTCAATCACCCACTTCGCTTCTGCTTTGTACAAAGCGAGGTACACAAAATCGGCAGCAAGGGATACCGAGGTAATCACGTAAATGACTTTATGGTTCCGCTTGACGGCGATAGAGAATAAGATCAGGATTGCCGCGCTGGTCAGGATAAAGAGCGGGACAATACTCATAAAATCGGTCCTACTCATGGTTTCCTCCTTTCTCTAAAGTTGATGCGGAAATTTCAGCCTTCGGTCCGCTCTGCACAGCCTCAATTGACAACGGCTGAATGGTCGGCCTTGATAGGT
>DATHIE010000856.1:0-2922 GCA_035316905.1 Chryseolinea sp.
AGATCGATTGGGTGACCGTAGCTCTTTATTGCGCCATCGTATTTTGGGGATGGCTTAATATCTATGCTGTCACCTATGATCCCGAAGCAAGCACATCCATTTTTAATTTGGATTCAGATCTGGGACCGGTGTACGCCGGCCGTCAGCTTTTGTTTATCGCAGGTGCCATCATAATCATTTTCGTCATCCTTATCGTTGACATGCGCTTTTATGAGACGGTCGCCTATCTGATTTATGGTCTGATCTTATTTCTCTTGTTATTGGTCCCGGTGATAGGTAAGGAGGTCGGTGGTAATAAGGCGTGGCTGGGGATTGGATCGTTTGGTGTTCAACCATCCGAATTCGCAAAGTTTGCGACGGCGCTGGCAGTGGCTAAGTACATCGGTTCAATAGGATTCAAGATGGATCTATTGAGAAACCAGATATTATTGTTCGTGATGATCGGCGTGCCAATGGGACTGATACTTCTGCAAAAGGATACCGGAACAGCGCTGGTCTTCACTGCGTTCACAGTGGTATACTTTCGTGAAGGAATGGCACCGTTTCTGATCCTGGCCGGTATTGCAGGGGCAATAATTTTTGTCCTGACACTATTGGTCAATGAGTACTATCTCTTCATCGGAATTGGTGTTATCCTTATTGCTGCCATTATCTTAGGAAAGAAAAAGATCAAAAGGATCCTGATTCTATCCAGCATAGCAGTTGGGTTGTGTGGAGTAATTGTAAGTGTCGATTACGTGGTTAACGATGTACTGAAACCTCACCAGCGAAATCGTGTCAATGCTTTAATCAACCCAGATGCTGATCCCAAAGGCTACGGATGGAATGTTACACAATCTAAAATTGCTATCGGTAGTGGCGGATTTCTTGGCAAAGGATTTCTGGAGGGCACTCAAACCAAGTTCAATTTTGTGCCTGAACAAAGTACAGACTTTATCTTTTGCACAATCGGTGAAGAAAAAGGCTGGTTTGGAGGTCTGTTCATTGTGGCCCTGTTTGTTACTTTGTTATTGCGTGTGATTTACCTGGCTGAGCGTCAGAAGAACAGGTTTGCCCGGGTCTATGGCTACTCCGTTGCGTGCATTTTTTTCTTCCACTTTGCAGTCAACATAGGTATGACGATTGGATTATTTCCAGTGATCGGTATTCCCCTTCCGTTCTTTAGCTATGGAGGCTCAGGGCTTTGGGGATTTACGATATTGCTCTTTATTCTGCTGAAGCTTGACGTTCATCGCATGCAGGTTCTGCAGCGAATCTGAAGACGTTTATCCAAACCTTTTTTCAACGAGTTCCATAAATTCATGGAATTCCTCACTATCGTGATCCCATGCGGTGGCATGTTCATCTTCTATGTAGCGGAGTGCCGTTTTCATACTTTCCAGCTTGTCAAGGTGGTCGATTGCTTTGCTGAAAAGCTCAAAATCTCCGTGGAATAAGACCTTTGTGAACATGAACTTCTGGTTGATCGTCAGGCTGTCTTTGATTTTTCTGATCTTTTGAAAATTATCAACAAGGCTTGGCCGTGCCTGACGCGTGGTGAGAGAATCATTAATGCTCGGGGACTGCTGAGCTACGTGGTTTGGTTTGCTAACAGGCTTCGACGCAACCGGCACCTTTTCCTTCTCTACAACAGGTGTGGGAGCTGCAACTTTCGGCGGCTCTTGGATCGGCTTCGAGACATAAAATTTGTTGGCGTCTAGATAGACAACGGCCGAAAACTTCGCGAGGTAATCTTCAACATCGTCAGGATTAAAACTTACTTCTTCCAGTATCTGGTCTAGGATGGAGAATGCTTCATTTCCGGAAATTTCTTTCACACCTTTCTCTTCCAGCTTCTGCAACATTTTTTCGAGTGGAGCCTTATTGACCTTTAAATATTTTAGTTCTTCCCTGAAAGGGGCAACCTCAAGTTTGTTGTTCTGCCCCGCAATTATTATGGAGAAGAAGTCGTAGGGGTCAAAAACAACCAGCAATGTTTGGTTAACTGCTTTTTTCAAAAGAGGCGCAAAATGGACCTGATCTATGCTGATGTTTTTTGATAGAAGAGTCATGAAATTCTCCATGGCTTCTTTCACCTCAGGATGGTCGTAATTAAAATATGGGCTTCTTAATCTTTTGTTCTCTTCTCTCCAGCTCTTGAAGAGTTCACTGACGACAAATAAATTTACCTGTTGAATATTACACAGGGATAGAATTTCCGAACCGGTGATTTTTTCCTTGGAAGAAAAAAAACCTTTCAATATTCTATCCGCGTAGGTATCACTATAGTGTGCAATCGCTTCGAGGCTGATCTTCTCGTCCATGCGGGTTATCTTGAATTGTTTATTAAAGATTCGATATAAAGTTAATGGATATTCACCAATGTAACAGTTCCGTGGAAGCAGTCAGTGGCTTTGAATTTCAGGGGTGGCTGGGGTCGAAGTTAGATAGAAAACGCCTCGAATACTAAAAGCTTGCACAATGAATAATCAGCTTGGCGATTTTCCAAACAGGTTGTCGCAGAGGCGATTAGACTGGACGGATCGTCCTCCAATGCCAGTTATATACGGTGGCTAATCCCGCTGGAATAATCCTTATCGCCTGTCACATCTCACTTCTAACGTCTAAATTTAACCCATGTTTATTGAACCAAATCTCGGGGGAAAATATAATAAAGGTCGCTTTGGGTGGATTGAAGTCATTTGCGGATGCATGTTTTCCGGGAAAACTGAAGAACTCATACGCCGGCTTAACAGAGCGACAATCGCCAAACAAAAGGTTGAAATTTTCAAGCCCGTTACAGACAAACGGTATCACCATTCGGAAATCGTTTCTCATAACGAAAATGCAATCCGCTCAACTCCAGTAAATTTTGCCAGCGACATTTTGTTGCTCGCCGGGGATTGCGACGTGGTTGGCATTGATGAGGCGCAGTTTTTTGAT
>DATHIE010000857.1:0-7160 GCA_035316905.1 Chryseolinea sp.
CAACGTTCGCGTTTCGCAATAAGGCGCAAATTAACAAACCTTCCTAAATTTTCGCAGAATGCAAAAATGAAATATCACATACTTACTATGTCCAAAAAAAAAGGCGCTTCTTAGCGCCTTGTAAACTTGTTTAACAATATCAGAGCCCCCTGTCGGAATCGAACCAACGACCTACTGATTACAAGTCAGTTGCTCTACCTGCTGAGCTAAGGAGGCTTTTCTGTTCAATTTAGGGGCATTTTCGGCTCCACGATCTTAAAACAGAGGTGCAAAAATAGGCCAACTATACGTTTTCGCAAACTCCTGCTGAAAATTACTTGAAGTTTTTAAACAACTAAGCCATTGGCATGGGGACCTTTTTCTTGCTTCTCTTCTGGTATTCCCGTGGTGTGATCTTTACGATCCTTTTGAACTGTTTATGGAAATGTGAGAGGTTGTTAAACCCGCTGGCAAAACAGACTTCGCCAATGTCAAGGTTTCCTTCCATTAACTGCTCGCAAGCAAAAGCAATTCTGATCTCCGTGAGATACTGAAAATAACTTTTTCGCGTTCGGGTTTTGAAGTACCGGCAAAATGCGGCTGGGGAATGATTCGTCAGGGCCGCCACATCTGCGAGGGTTATCGGTTCTCTGAAATGATCAATCGTGTAATGATACACTTTGTTTATTTTCTGCGAAGCTTTCTCATGAGCATCACTCACATAGTGTGGTGCATTCAAAAAAATGAATTCACCAGAACCTGCCAGGACATCCAGCAGCGAAAGTAATTCGATAATTGCATATGTTCCGTTTCTTTCTTTAATGGCCTTGAGCTTTGATAGGGCAATGCTTGTTGTCTCACCATAGAATTTAAGTCCTCTTAGTGAACGGCTCAGCAGATCGCGTATGTGATTAAACTCCTTTAGCTCAAAAAATTTCTCGCCCAAGAAATCCTCACGAAATTGGATGACGATACTTTCAGGTTTCTCGCCTGCGTGTTGTTGATAATATTCTCTTTCGCGTTGTCGTGTATGAGGAAGATTTTTTCCCAATAAGAGCAGCTCGCCTTCTTCTATGGTGCGTATGCTGTTGCCGATAAAGTTTGTGCCTTTGCCTTTGATGCAAAACAACAATTCAATCTCCGGGTGGTAGTGCCATGGATTGTTCCATGCAATATCATCTCCCTTCACGACGATGGAGTTCTCGAAGGGTGGAATGATCTTGAGGAGGTGTGGTTTTTGTGTGAGTCGCAAGTTCGTTAATCGTTAATCGTTAATTGTTAATCGTGAGTGTGAGTGTGAGTGTGTTTTACCGCAGAGTCGCCAAGACTAAAGGAGACGGAGGGTAGCTGTGAAAAAGATACAAACCCAACTCCCGCTGGAGGAGGGCTGGGGGGGTATACTATATAAACACCTTTGGCTCAAAGAATTTCAATTTATGCAAAAATAGCATCTATATTAAGCAATTTCGTGGATGCAATCGTTTGAGTCAGGTGGTAAGATTGTATAAATTGAATGTATGGTCTTTGGACTGAGCAGCTTTACCTACGGATGGGCCATCGGCACAAAAGGTCCCGATAATTATCGGGATGCGCCGGAAAAGCCGATGACTGAGATTGATCTGCTTCACAAAACTCTAAAAGCAGGCATGCCATGCCTTCAAATCGGCGATAACCTTCCGCTTCATCTCTTTTCAATAGAGCAGCTTGAGCAATTCAGGACTTCTGTAATTCAGAACGACCTGCGATTGGAAATTGGGGCCCGCAAACTAGACCGTGAACACCTTACCCGTTACATCGACATAGCATCTGTTTTCAAGTCACCTCTGCTGCGTTTCGTGATCGATGGAGATCAGTATCAACCTGACAGCGCTGAAATCATCAGCATTATAAAGGAGTCTATCCCTCGTCTAAAGGAAAACAACCTGGTGTTGGGAATTGAAAATCACGATCGTTTTAAAGCAAAAGAACTTTCGTTCATCATGCAGTCAGTCGATAGCGACTATGTAGGAATTTGTTTGGACTGTGTCAATTCGATCGGCGCGGGTGAAGGCCTGGAATGGGTGTCGTCGGTCCTGATGCCTTTTACAGTTAATCTTCACGTCAAGGATTTTACTATCCAGCGTGTAGATCACCAGATGGGATTTACAGTTACTGGTACGCCGCTGGGAAAAGGAATGATACAGTTGCCTCTGCTGCTAGAGAAGTTGGCAAAATTCAATCGTTGCAAGAGCGCTGTAATTGAACAATGGGTACCTCCTGAGGCTACACTCGCAGAAACCATTCGCAAAGAGGAACAATGGGCCAACAAAAGCATTGAGTATATAAAACAATTAAGTTCATTCAATCCAAGTGATCTAAGCTAAAGACTTTATTATGTCATTGAATATCGCATTAGTGGGAGCTGGCGGCAAGATGGGCTGTCGTCTCACAGACAATCTTAAGAATTCGGACTATACCATACGTTACATTGAAGTGAGTGGCGGGGGTATAGAACGCTTGAATCAACGCGGTGTAAAAGTTTCGAAAGCGGAGGATTCAGTACCGGGAGCAGATATTGTGATCCTCGCAGTACCAGACATCCACATCGGAAAGGTGTCACATGACCTCCTACCTTTAATAAAACCGGGGGCTATTGTAGTCACTCTCGACCCGGCTGCAGCGGTAGGTGGACATCTTCCCAAACGCGACGACATCTCCTATTTCGTTTCGCATCCCACCCACCCTTCTGTATTCAATTGGGAGGAAGACCGAAAAACACATTTCGATTACTTTGGAGGTATCACAGCCCGACAGGCCATCGTCTGCGCGCTGATGCAGGGCCCTAACGAGCACTATGCAATTGGAGAAAAGCTTGCCAAGGAAATGTACGCACCGGTTACGCGTGCGCATAGAATCACCGTTGAACAGATGGCTCTTCTCGAACCTGGCCTGGCTGAGACCTTCCTGGGTGCAGTCATGTTCACCATGCGTGAAGCCATGGATGAAGTAATAAAAATGGGCGTACCCAAAGATGCTGTATTCGACTTTTTCATGGGACATATTAACATCGACCTTGC
Organism: Chryseolinea sp.; assembly: GCA_035316905.1. Taxonomy (GTDB): domain Bacteria; phylum Bacteroidota; class Bacteroidia; order Cytophagales; family Cyclobacteriaceae; genus Chryseolinea. The sequence goes on from DATHIE010000857.1 coordinate 3,036, forward strand.
GTTGTGCTTCGATCAGATACCAGGCGGGGTTTTCTCCGACGCTTGCTACAAAGCTATTAAAATAGGGAAACCACTGATCTTTAAAGAGGATTGGAAAAAAGTGTTAGATCCAGAGCACGTAAAATACCAGGTGGGCGTAATGACAAAGTTATCATCCTGAATCAGCATGCATCGGTCACGACTTACCCTTAGCCTCGTCTTTTTTCTATTCGGAAGTTTTGCAAATGCCCAGTTGCGAGTAAGTTCAAACAACCGGTTCCTTGAAACCAGCGACAGCAAACCCTTTTTCTGGCTGGGAGATACTGCATGGGAACTCTTTCATCGATTGAATCGCGAAGAGGCGGAGATGTATTTAAAAAACAGAGCGGAAAAAGGTTTTAATGTTATACAGGCCGTTGTCCTTGCCGATTTCGATGGTCTCCATGAACCCAATCCATATGGCGATACTCCGTTTGAAAACGATGACCCGGCCAAACCACGTGAAGCCTATTTTCAACACATAGACTTTATCATCCGAAAGGCTGAGCAATTCGGGATATACGTCGGCTTGCTTCCAACATGGGGGGACAAGGTTTACAAAGACCGTTTTGGAGTAGGTCCGGAGATCTTCAATCCTGCCAATGCAAAATTATATGGCCGGTGGATAGGAAACCGTTATAAAAACCAAAAGAACATCATCTGGATCATCGGTGGCGACCGCAATCCACGCAACGACAACGATGTGGCTATCTGGCGATCTATGGCGGAAGGGATCGAAGAAGGATGCGGAGGTCACGACAAGGCATTGATGACTTTTCATCCACAGCCAAACGAGATCGAAGATGGAGGGTCTGCAAAATGGTTTCACAACGACCCTTGGCTCGACTTCAATATGTTTCAAACAGGTCATTGTCGTGAGATTAACCTATGGGACCGGATGGCATACACGTATAACCTGAAACCAGTTAAGCCGTTTCTCGATGGCGAAAGTCTATACGAAGATCATCCAGTTTGTTTTAACGCTAACGATCTTGGTACTTCCAGCGCATACGATGTTCGCAAGCATTCCTATATAAATGTATTCGCAGGTGCTATTGGTCAGACCTATGGATGCCATGATGTTTGGCAGATGTATGCGCCAAATCGGGCGCCGGTAAATGGAGCTCATTTTTTCTGGTATGTCGCCATGGATCTTCCGGGTGCGGGCCAAATGAAACACTTACGTCGTCTCATCGAATCCCGGCCGATGTTTGATCGTGTCCCGGACCAAACCTTGATCACAGACGCATTGGATGCTCACGATCACATTCAGGCAACTCGAGGCAAAGACTATATATTCGTCTACAGCTCACAGGGAAAAAAATTCATCCTTAACACTGACAAGATCTCAGGTATGGAAATCAATTCTTTCTGGTACAATCCCAGAAATGGCGAAGTAAAACAAAACGGCAAATCATCCAGGAAATCTCAACAAGAGTTTCAGCCGCCGACTTCAGGATACGGTCGCGATTGGGTACTTGTAGTCGACGATGCCTCCAAAAATTATGATACTCCAGTTACAAAAAAACAATAATCATGCTACGAACTATCTTTTTTTTTAGTCTGTTTCTCTTTATTCTCAACGCAGGATCAGCCCAAATTCAAGTTTCTCCGGATAAAAAATTTCTTACAACAAAAGATGGTAAACCTTTCTTTTGGCTTGGTGACACAGATTGGGAAATGTTTCATCGATTGAACCGTGAGGAAGCAGAAAAATTCATCAACATCCGAAGTGAACAAGGTTACAACGTACTTCAAATCGTTGCATTGGCGGAATTCAACGGAATCAGGGAGCCCAACCGTTACCAGGATTATCCACTGAACAATGAGGACCCTACACAATTGTTAGTTACTCCAGGTAACAATCCTGAAAACAACTATGAGTATGACTATTGGGATCATGTCGACTTCATTATCGACAAAACTGCGGAAAAAGGTATGTACGTGGGACTGCTTCCTACCTGGGGCGACAAGGTCGCGCATTTATGGGGAGATGGTCCAATCATCTTTAATGAACAAAACGCGGAAACCTTCGGAAACATCCTGGCAAAACGTTATGCCAATCGCTGGAATGTTATCTGGATACTAGGGGGCGATCGTCCCGCCCTGTATAAGAGTAATGACAAAGACACGGATGATCGTCCTATATGGCGGGCCATGGCAAAAGGTATAGAAGCCGTACTGGGTAAGGAAGCGTTTATTACTTACCATCCTGCTGGCGGCCCTAATTCAACTTCAAAATATATTCATGAAGACAGTTGGCTCGACATGAACGCTTTTCAATCCGGACACGGTGAGCGTGAAACCGAGGCGTGGGCATGGGTGCTGCGCGACCTTGCCATGAAACCAGAAAAACCCACTCTCGACATGGAACCCTGTTATGAAGATCATCCCGTGAACCCATGGGACGGAAAGTGGACACGTCAACGGGGATACTTTTCGGCTTATGATGTGAGAGCAAGAATATACCGCGGGATTTTTGCCGGAGCTTGTGGCGTTACATATGGTCATCATCAGATCTGGCAGTTTCTGAATCCCGAACTGTATAAACCAATTAACATTGGCGATACCATCATTACCTGGCAAAAAGCAGCTCACGCGGAAGCTGCTGGCCAAATGCTTCATATAAAGAACCTGATGCTATCACGTCCTTACTTTTCGAGAATTGCGGATCAAAGTATTATCAAATCAACCGTTGGCACTGACTTCAAGGACCTGCTCTATGCGACAAGGGATGCTAACGGATCTTATGCCATGATCTACCTTCCGCAAAACAAGCCGGTCACAGTTGATCTTGGAAAAGTATCCGGGGGAAAGAAGAACGCCTGGTGGTACGACGTCCGCAACGGTAAGGCTACTAAGATAGCTTCGGGGGGAAGCAAAGGTTCAAAAACTTTTACGCCACCAAAAGAAGGTGTCGACTGGGTACTAGTCATCGACGATGCCTCGAAGAACTTCACCCTTCCAGGCACAAACGCAGAACAATTAGCGAAATAACGCTATGACTAAGCTTCGGTTTGCTGTATTAGGAACAGGTTTTTGGGCCAACTATCAGATCCCTGCGTGGATGGAGCTAGAAGGGATCGAATTAGTTGCGCTCTACAACCGTACCCGGTCGAAGGCAGAAGCTTTGGCTGCACGATATAATGTGCCTAACGTATATGACGATGCGCAAGAACTGATCAACAAAGAAAAGATCGATTTTGTCGACATCATCACCGACGTTGACTCACATGCGTCGTTAACCATGATGGCCGCAAAAAAAGGGATCACGGTGATCTGTCAAAAACCTATGGCCTCTAAACTTCCGTTGGCTCAAGAAATGGTCTCGGTATGTGAGCGGGCTGGTGTTCCCCTCTTTATTCATGAAAACTGGCGGTGGCAGGCACCGATACGCAAAGTCAAGGAAATACTTAACTCCGGGGTTATCGGAAAAGTGTTCAAGGCCCGTGTCACTTTTTGTTCAGGCTTTCCTGTATTTGAGAACCAACCGTTTCTCGCCGAGCTGGACGAGTTCATATTAACAGACATCGGCTCCCATATACTCGACACATGCAGGTTCCTTTTTGGAGAGGTCGAGACGTTGTTTTGCCATACGGCAACAGTAAATGCTAAAATAAAGGGAGAAGACGTGGCTAATGTTTTCATGAAGATGAAAAATGGAATATCGTGCTACACGGAAATGTCGTATGCCTCCGTCCTTGAGTACGAACCCTTTCCTCAGACGTTTCTGCTAATCGAAGGCGAACGTGGTTCAATTCAACTGACGAAAGATTATTCGATTCATGTGACGACAAGAAAGGGAACTGAAGTGATTACAGCGACACCAAAGATGTACTCATGGCTGGATCCAAAGTATGCTGTGGTCCACGCCAGCATTGTTGATTGTAACAGAGACATCTTACTTGCCTTACAAGGCAAACATAAGGCAGAAACGACAGGTGTGGATAACCTTCAAACAGTAAAACTTGTTCATGCCGCATATGCATCTGCAAGGACTAAAAGCATTATTGATGTTGAACGGTTTGGATAAAGTTCTAAACAAACAATTGCACGATGAATGCTCTAAGGCTAGAAGGAATCAGCAAATCCTTTCCCGGCGTCAAG
>DATHIE010000858.1:0-5594 GCA_035316905.1 Chryseolinea sp.
GCATAAGCGTAATTGTTGCCTTTTCTCTTGAATGTCCGTAAGATTTGTTATGCCTGCAGCAGCCAGCTCAGGATGACGGTTTTATAAGAAGAATGGTAGACTTGTACTAAGTCCCCTTAAGGGGATTTAGGGGTATCATGACCTAACAGTTGTTCATTTGCATCAATCACAATCACCTTTTTTTTATTGACACACACCTGTATATTATGCGCCTAATTCATTCATGACAACAATGACCATTCGCCAATTGAAAAGCATCTCTGTAGTCCTGGTAACGTTCCTAACACAAACAACCCAGGCACAAATTATTCCCAGTCCGGTAAAAGCGGAGTATGGCAAAGGAATATTCCTGATCAGTAACACTACATCTATAGGCATCCCCTCAAAGCAACCCGCTTTGGCAAAAACAGCGGATTATCTCGCAACCAGATTACAAACGGTTCGCGGATTTAAGCCTGCGATTGTTGAATCTCTTCAGGCTCCGATCCAATTTATTCTAAATGCAAAAGCAGATAGCCGCCTTGGTGCCGAAGGTTACACATTAAACGTTACCCCCAACAACATAACTGTTCAGGCAAATAGTCCTGCAGGTATATTTTATGGCGTTCAAACAATGCTGCAACTTCTTCCTAAGGAAATCGAAGGCAAAACAACCAGAAGTGTGTCATGGCACATTCCCGTTGTTACCATCATCGACTATCCAAGATTTGCCTGGCGTGGTATCATGCTCGATGTCAGCCGCCACTTTTTTCCCAAGGAGTATGTAAAAAACTACATCGATCAACTTGCCCGTTACAAATTCAACCGCCTGCACTGGCACCTTACAGACGACAATGGATGGCGAGTCGAAATCAAAAGCCTCCCGAAACTAACCGAAGTGGGCGCCTGGAGTGTACCCCGCACGGGAACCTTTGGAATGAATGAAGCTCCACAGCCCGGAGAAGCAGCAACGTACGGCGGATTTTATACCCAGGAAGACATTAAGGAAATAGTACAATACGCGAAGGACCGGTATATTGAGATCCTTCCAGAGGTAGATATTCCGGGTCACAGCATGGCCGCAATCGCAGCCTATCCGGAGTTGGCTGTAACAAAAGATCCAAACACCAAAGTGAATCCAGGAAGCAATTTCTCCAAGTGGTTTGGCCAGGGGAAGTTTGAAATGTATATCGATAATACGCTCAATCCAACCGATGAAAAAGTTTACCAGTTCCTTGATAAAGTATTTACGGAAGTAGCCACGCTATTTCCATTTGAATACATACACATGGGTGGCGATGAATGTTACAAAGGATATTGGGAGCGTGACGCAAATGTTCAGACGTTCATGAAAAAGAACAACCTCAAGAACGGTGAAGAGCTTCAGAGTTACTTTTCGAAAAGAGTTGCCAAGATCATAACTGCTAAAAAGAAAAAAGTGATAGGCTGGGATGAGATATTGGAAGGCGGTGTTGCGCCTGGTGTATCCGTTATGAGCTGGAGAGGGACAAAAGGCGGAATTGAAGCCTCACATCTCAAGCATCCGGTTGTAATGAGTCCGGCGCCGATGTACTATCTCGACATGCGCCAGGGTGACCCATCCGTTGAACCTCCCGTTTACGGCGATGCCCGACTGAAAGATGTATACGCATTCGATCCATTTCCCGCAGAGATGGACACAACGTATGTGTTAGGTGGACAGGCGAACTTATGGACCGAACAGGTCCCCACAACGCCTCAGGTAGAATACATGACGTATCCCAGGGCATTTGCCGTGTCCGAGACAATGTGGTCGAAGAAAAACAAAAAGGACTGGAACGGATTTGTCAAACGTGTTGAAGGTCACTTCGAGCGGTTCGACATGGCTGGTATTAACTATGCACGCAGCATTTACGACCCTATTATAAAAGTAACGCGGCCAGGCGAGCAGCTTGTAATTGATATTACCACCGAAGTTGATGGTCTGGATATTTATTACACATTAGACAACACAATTCCCAATCAGCATTATCCCAAGTACTCAGCTCCTGTTACTTTACCTAAGGATGTCGATATGGTACGCATCATCACCTATCGCAATGGCAAACCTATTGGCAAACTGTTATCGATAAAGACGGAGGATTTGGAGAAGAGAGTGAGGAAGTAATTGTTAATGGTTAATGCTACTTTGTCATGTTACCCAAAGGTTTTGCCTGGACTCTTTAAAGGCATTTAACGCAGAGGTTTAGTGCGACACTGCGGCTAGTTAGTGAGAGGCACGGCGAGCTGAAGTTGTCTGTTCCCATAATTTATCAGATTCGCGCGGAGGGCGCAAAGTGTAGTTCTTATCAGGCGTAGTCGCGCGTTGCTTGGTTGTAATGCATCAGAACTTTTAGGCGCAAATTGTCAAGGAATGTTGGGTGAAAGTTCTGATGCCCTTTCTGCAAGCGAAGCGCGCGTGTCTCAGCGGCCTTCGCATCTAGGTGAACATATGTGCCTGGTGAATTTGGCTCACGGTGCTACACACCATGAAGCAGCACTGATGCATTCAAAAAACCTTTGCGTTAAAAAAAAAGCATTTGTATTCTCAATTTAATGGGGTCAATTTCTCAAACTTGACAAGGTAGGATTAATGGTTAATGTTACACAAGGCCAAACAAATATTCGTAAATTACAAGTACCTCTAATCAAACAAAGCGTGGAGCTTCTCACAGACAGACTCTTATTGTCGATGACTTCGGAGAAGGACCTTTCCACTTTGTCCACAATAATCACCAACGAATACGTACGGAAATATTTGTTCGATGATGAGATCCTTGACGACGTGCAAATTCAGGATATCTTATCACGCAGCATTCAAAGTTTTCAGCGGAACGGTTACGGCCTCTGGTTAATCCGATATAACGAATCCAATTCCATCGTTGGCATGGCTGGTCTCTGGGAATTCTTTGAGGAGTCCCAACCTCAACTCTTATTTGCCTTGTTGCCAGAGTACGTTGGTAATGGTATTGCTTCAGAAGCCGTGGGCGCAATCCTGAAGTATAGTTTCGAAGCCCTCTCGTTCAGCTATCTTACAACAAGTTGTGACACGGGTAATACTTCATCACATAAAGTAGCAGAACGACTTGGTATGGTAAAGACAAAAGAAGAGGCGATAGACGGCAAGCCGATTACATTCTATAGAATTGAAAATATTCCGACGTTTCCACCGGATATGAAATCGAGTTGAGCGAGCAGGATGCGGACGGCCACTAAAGATATTGTTGGTTTGAAGCTAAAATGATCATAAGTTCGCGTCACTCCCTCCGAATACACCAATAAATTATCAGGCATCATTGCACGCAAGATCACGGAATAATAAACCTCTAATATGCAAGCCCTTACAAACTATCCGATATTCCTGGCAATAGCATTAGCCTTGATATCATGCGGTGATGGCCAAAAGAGTCAAACTTCGAAACTGGACGAACAAACAGTGCTCGAAGAGGCTAATCTCAAAACCGTCAGAAGTTTTTATGAGTTTATGGACAAGCAAGAATCTACATCGCTGGAGAAACTTATCGGTAAGGATTTTGCTCTCTTTTTTGGAAGTTCTGAAGAGCCGATAAGGTATAGTCAGATAAAACCATTAATTAAAGAAGTCTATTTAGCATTTCCGGATTATAAACATGAGATCGAAATCATCTTTGCATCTGGACAATATGTGACGGTCAAGTTAGACCACATTGGAACCCATACAAATACTTATATGGGTATTGCACCTACCGGGAAAAAGGTTTCATACAAAAGTATTTTTATTTTCACTTTAAAGGATGGCCTTATTACTGACGTTCATGGAGTGGAAGAAAGCCTGGCTGCGTTGATCAAAGCACAGTAAAACTTGAAAGAATTCATTATAAGGACCGGCATTTTTGATCGAAAAAGGAAGCTCATCCTTTCGGAAGAATATCTTGAATATGAAGACAAAGATTTTATTGGGAATGAATTCTCAAGATTTGATAAATGTGATATTCAGGACTTCAAACACACAAGAGATCGGATAGTTTGGTATGAGTTTTCTGTGGGACAGCGATTCACCATTACATTCAAGAGTAAGCAGAACAAAGAAATTAAGATTTCATTTGATAGTTATTTAGGGTTACGCGAAGTATGCCACAATCTTTACTCAACCATTGTTGAAACAACCTGGCAATATTATCACGCAAGTATTGTTGAATGTTTTCTCAATAGATTTTACAATGGCGAGGAGTTAGAAATTCAAGGGATAAAAATAAATAACACAGGGGTTATATTGAAGGATCACCACACATGGGTGCCATGGGATAAACTTGGTATGAGTGATTATGAGAGGTACTTTGTTGTCCATCACAAAGACAATCCTCAACTACATTCACGGGTGAACAGCAATGAGTATGGATCGGAAACACTCTGGAGTCTTCTTCGGACTATATCAAAAGACAAAGTGAGCCCTGACTAGCCCTCGCTTTGAAATACCCAAGGCATGTAGTACGGTTGGTGCGCTAATCTTAAGGCGTACCCCGACTTTTTTACCGCAAAAACCGCAAAAGAATGCACGCAGAACACGCAAAAAAATACAAAACCTCTTTGTCAATGACCAGTCCAGAAAATCCTAAACCGCATTTATTCTGCGCCTTTTGCGTGCATTCTTTTGCGTTTTCTGCGCTTAACAACACGCTATCCTACCTGCGCCTTTTTCTTCAACCCTACAAGTCTCACCTGACAAGTTGTTCAATCCCTTTTTTATAAAAAAGAACGGCGGATAACTTGTGGTAACTCCAATCTTAATTAATTTCCTGCATGAAGAAGATCATACTGATTACAGGCGGCAGTGATGGAATTGGAGCATGCACTGCTTATGTCGCTTCGCAAAGAGGCTACACTGTTTGTATTAACTACCTTCAAAATAAAGCAGCTGCAGATAAAATTGTAAATGATATCAAAGGCAATGGTGGGCATGCATTCGCATTTCAGGCAGATGTGTCGGATGAAAAACAGGTTGTAGCATTGTTCGAGGCTGTCGACCAGCAAGTTGGTACCATCACCGCGCTGGTTAACAATGCCGGAATCATTGTCCAGCCGCAGCAACAACTTTCGCAGATGTCCGGCGAACGCGTCCAAAAGATATTTTCGGTGAATGTAATTGGCAGTTTCCTCTGTGCACGTGAAGCGATCAAACGAATGTCCACGAAGAACAACGGAGTGGGTGGTGTAGTCATCAACGTGTCGTCGATGGCATCACAGCATGGGTCGCCTTTTGAGTACATTGACTATGCCTCAACAAAAGGTGCCATCGATACGATGACTGTCGGACTATCAAAAGAAGTGGCGGACGAAAACATACGCGTCAATGCAGTACGGCCGGGAATCATAAAAACCGATATTCACCGGAAAGCTGGTGATCCAAACCGACCCGAAAGATTGAAAGACCTCATTCCTATGAAACGAGCTGGCGAATCTGAAGAGGTTGCCAACACCATACTGTGGCTATTGTCCGACGAAGCGTCTTATATCACAGGCGCGTTGGTAAATGTTTCTGGCGGAAGATGATAGCAGTGAACAATGAACAATGAGCAATGAGCAGCGAACATGAGGATACCAACATAATAAGTGGCATG
>DATHIE010000859.1:0-6658 GCA_035316905.1 Chryseolinea sp.
CGGTTTTATTGGCTCCTCCATTAGTACAGGCAAAGTATATTTCGTTGTTACCGTACCACATGCCTTCGCCTCTTGCGAATCGTGCTGCTCCTTTGATGAAACCACGGTGCCTTAGATCATTGCGGGGAGACTCGATATCCTCAAGATCGATCCAATTCACTTGAAACTTTCGCTTCGGTTCAATAATGTTTGGTGAGATCCCTGCCCAATTCCTTGTGTCGTATGAACGTTGCTCACGGAAAACCAACGCTTGCAACTTGCCTCCCTGCAATAGTTTGGATCGCGTCTTTGGAATAAACCGGTAGATCAAGCCTTCGCCATCGTCTTCGGTAAGGTAAACGATGCCGGTTTTTGGATCGACTGCTACCGCCTCGTGGTTGAATCTCCCCATGCCTTTGATTGGCAAAGGTTCGGCAATTCCTCCATTCTCATTAGCAGGGACCTCAAACGTGTAGCCATGGTCTTTTTCCAGCGTTCCGTTGGCGCGCTCTACTGACTCCTCGCATGTGATCCATGTGTCCCACGGGGTAGGTCCACCGGCACAGTTTCGAATAGTTCCAGCGAGACTTAAGAATTCTTTTTCAACTTTTTTCGTCGTGTGATTGTAAATAAGCGTAGTCGTTCCCCCGAGTCCTGGTGTTTTTCCACTGCCATAATCGTAAAATTTCTTCCCGTCGATCTTAGAAAGTAATTCGTTAGTTTTTCCAAACGGGCCGTTTCTCAAATCAAGGGCCGTGTTTTCGTGATTTCGGATAATGATCGTACGGTCATTCTTGGCTTTGAACGTCGCCATCCCGTCCGCATTCCCTGGAACCAAAAAGCCATCGCTCATTGTATTGCCCTGCTTTGAAATAACTTGATAGGTGAATCCCTTTGGAAGATTAAACACGCCCTTTGGATCGGGAAGCAATGGACCATATCCAACGTTATTGGAAGTAGGTAGATCCTGTGCGATTGAAAATTTATACAGGCCCAGAAAACCAAGACCGACCATGGCTGATGAGCGAATGAATTCTCTTCTCGTTGCCTTCATAGTTTTTTCGTTGTTAGAAATAAGTTTAATTCCTTAAGCCTGTCAGTATTGATAAGATCAACACCTGCCTGCAGCAGAACATTCCACGCATTCTCATGGTCAGGTATCCCCCACAGTCTTAGTTTTTTATTTTCAGCATGGACTTTTGATGCAAGCTCGGTTAACTTATTAAAATCCTCCTTCGCTGGAGAACCCTTGCCATTCCAACTTATTATTTTTCTATAGTTTTCACTGATCACTGGCATCTCCTCCTCCGTGAACCCCTTCCCAATATCTTCCGGCCGTCCGTCTATAGACGATAAACGCTGAGGATCGTTCCGTATGAGTTCGATAGCCCGGTTACCCGAAATAAACACCCGGAATACTTTATGGTTAGCAGCTCCTGTATGCTTTGAAAGTAGTTGGTGTAATGCCCTGAAAGTTTCAGTACCATCGGTTTTGATGTCGATCATTAACATGACAGTGATATCTTTTTGAGGATAAATTTTTCCCCCGTTGATCCTGGCGATACTGTCAAGCGGTCTGAGGTAGAGATCTTCAAGCGTTTTCGACCTGGATGTCGGATGATCGTGTGCCACTAAAATTTTTCCGTTAACTAAATGCACATCGGCTTCGATGCTGACGAATCCATTCTCAAGGGCCTCAAACAACGGGCGATCATGCTCATAATCGTTGTGTGCGTGAGCGTTGATATGCGGTTGGCCCACATTGACAAATCTCGTCACTACTATCGAAAAGAGGAGGAGCCATGCATGCATTACCCTAAGATATGAGCCAGAACACAGCCCAAAGACATTGACGGGTTAAAAGTATTTTAAGAAATGAGGAATGGTCAAATCGGTATAGCAGCGGACGTCCGCATGCCGGCAGCCTCAATAAGCTCTGACGAGTTTTCCCTCCATGTAGTTCACATAAGAGCGGTTCACCACCTTCATTCCTCCCGGAGTAGGAAAATTACCAGTAAAGTACCAGTCACCCGAATGATAGGGAATTGCTTTGTGCAAATTGTCGACAGTCTGAAATACTACTTCCAAATCCGCCTTCATGTCCGCAGGACGGACTATCTCGGAAACTTTTGCAGATATTTGGTCATCAGTGAACTGATCGTACAAGAGCTTCACATAATTTTGTTGGATTTGATGACCACGTGCCCTTATGCATTTTTCGTAGGCTTCCCCCAAAAGATAATCCTTGCCTTGATCTTTTAACAATGCGATCATAGCACGGAAAGCAACGAAGTCACCCATCCTGCTCATATCGATACCGTAGCAATCAGGGAAACGGATTTGTGGAGCCGATGAGACCACAACGATCTTTTTCGGCTGAAGGCGATCAAGCATTTTCAGGATACTCTTCTCCAGTGTGGTACCTCGTACGATCGAATCGTCAATAACAACGAGTGTATCCAGTCCTTTTCTAATCACTTCATACGTTGTGTCATACACATGTGCGACCATTTCGTCGCGATGCTCGTCGTCAGTAATAAATGTGCGAAGCTTTACATCTTTAACAACAAGCTTTTCGATTCTTGGCCTGAACGAAAGTATATCCTCGAGTGAATCAACCGAAGGTTTCTGATCGATGATAATTTCCTTTTGTTTGTTAATAAGATAATCTTCGATCCCTGCCATCAATCCATAAAATGCTGTCTCAGCCGTGTTCGGAATGTAGGAGAAGACAGTATTCTTGATATCAAAGTTTATCGACTTTAGTACCTGAGGCACCAGGAGTCTTCCGAGTTGTTTTCTTTCTTTATAGATATCGGGATCATTTCCGCGTGAGAAATAGATTCTTTCAAAGCTGCATGATTTTTTCTCACCTGTCTTGACGATGGAATGTTGTGCGAAATCACCATTTTTTTCGACCACCAGGGCATGACCAGGTTTGACTTCCTCTATTTGATTGTAGTCGATGTTGAATGCTGTTTTGATTGCAGGCTTTTCTGAGGCTACAACAACAACTTCATCATTAGCATAGAAATAGGCAGGACGTATTCCATTGGGATCGCGTACAACAAATGCTGACCCGGAACCGGTCATCCCAGCCATAGTATAACCACCATCGAAATCTTTACAGGCCCTGCGAAGCATGCGTGGCAGATTCAATTCATTTTCGATGATGTCGGATATTTCGCGGTTCGAGTACTTGTCCTTGTATTTTTGGAACAGCCCCTGCACTTCTTCGTCGAGAAAGTGACCGATCTTTTCCATCACTGTTACCGTATCGACCTTTTCCTTTGGGTGTTGTCCGAGATCTACCAGCAGGTCAAACAACTCATCAACATTGGTCATGTTAAAGTTTCCTGCCATCACCAGATTGCGACTCCTCCAGTTATTCTGTCTTAGGAAAGGGTGGACATTCTCGATGCTGTTCACTCCATGGGTACCATAACGAAGATGTCCCAACCATAACTCGCCGGTGAAGGCTACATGTTCTTTTAGCCATCGCTCGCTTTTGAACTTGTCTCTTCCCTCTTTATGGGCCTTTTTATACTTCTTTCCGATTTTTTTAAAGAGGTGGGCTACTGGCTGGGGTTTTATAGAACGATACCTGCTAATGTATCGGTGTCCTGATTCAACGTCTAACTTTATGTTGGCAATGCCGGCTCCGTCCTGACCACGGTTGTGTTGTTTTTCCATCAGGATGTACATCTTGTTCACCGCGTACATGGGCCCATACTTCTCAATGTAATATGAAAGGGGCTTTCGCAGGCGGATCATTGCAATGCCGCATTCATGAAGAATCTCGTCGCTCATGGGCTTCTCTTTAAGTTATCAGTGTATTGTTACCCCGCAGGAGGATAACTAACAATGAACAACTGAATTAAAGTACAAAGTTAATTTTATTAATCCATCCCATCAACAATTCTGGATTGAAGAAGAGTAGGAGTATTGCTAGAACTAACAGTAGCCCAAAAAGATTTTCGAACGTAAGATTATTTGTTTTTACGTCTTTTTCGCCACCTTTTATGAAAGCATGGTACGGGATTGACAAATAATAAAACAGTGAAACCACAGTATTCAACAGTCCAAATACCAGAAGCCATAGCAGAATGGTCTTTCCAGACAGCTGATAAGCATCCCAGAGGGAACTGAAAACGAACAATTTGGCTGTAAACCCCGACGTAGGCGGCAATCCGGTAAGCGTTATCATGCCGACCAGTGTAAAGATCATAGGCCAAACGAGTTTTTTCCCCACTCCCGAAAACGATAGCAGTGTATCCATGCCCATGGCGTCGAAGCTTTGCAGATAGTTAAAAACCAGAAAGTTGGCGAGCATGTAAACGCTGGCGTAAAAAAGCATGTAGTGTACCCCGTTAGGGCTAAAGGCCACAATACCGACCATTAAAAAACCGGATTGGGCAATCGAAGAGTAAGCCATAAGCCGCTTGGGATTCTTTTGGCCAAGCGCAGAAAAATTGCCGACTGACACGGAAAGTATGGCAACTATGGAAAGAAAAAATTGCCAATCGACGGCAGACTGGCCGAAGGCATTCAGCGCCAGGCTGAACCTTGTGAGGATTGCAATGCCGGCCAGCTTCGGCACCACGGAAAAGAATGCAATGACGGGGAATGGCGCAGCCTCATATACATCTGGAGACCAAAGGTGCAAAGGCGCTGCAGCGATCTTGTAGAAAAAACCTGCCAACGCCATTAGACTTGCTATAAACAAAAGCGTTGATTGATTCTGCAGTATATGATCCGCAAATGAAGCAGTGGAAAAATCCAACGTCCCAGTGAAGCCGTACAAAAATGAAAACCCATACAACATCATGGCTGACGCTGTCGATCCAAAAAGAAAATATTTAAAACTTCCTTCTGATCCCTTTCTTGAAAATGAAACGCCCGCGAGTATGTAAGATCCAATGGAAATTAATTCCAGTGAAATAAAAACCATGATCAGGTTGGTACTCATCGCCAACAAATGCGCTCCAAGCAATACCGCCAGGATTACTGAATAATATTCACTAAGTCGAAGTTGTTCATTCTGCCTACGCCAGGTCATCAGCACTGTGAATACACAGGATACATCGAACAACACCTTTAGATAGGAGGAGAAGTCATCGGTTCTGAGAAAGCCATTGAAGATGGTAACCGGAACAGAAAACTCGGCCCAATTGGTGATAATTACGAACAGTGAAAGAACGGAAAACACTAACGCTACAAAGCTGAGCATCGATGGCGTAACCCTTTTGAACAGACCGACAAAGATCAACAGTAAGACACCGCCGGAGAGAATCAATTCAGGAATAAAAGAGTTAATGCCCTTTGCGATCTCCTCCAATGACACAGACAAGTCTGTCACAATCGTTACGGATTTAAGGTTAAGCTTTTTCCTGCATTCAGCACAAATTCAGCAAAGTGTTTTGCGAAAGGATCTATTATTCCAATTACGGGTTGTGGGTATATTCCAAAAAAAAGTGTCGCAATGGCAAGCGGTAGTAGCATGATATATTCCCGCTGAGTAAGATCGTAAACCTGTTCAGCGGCGGCGTTGCCTTTGAGATTGAACGGACCAAAGAACATTCGCTGTAATGTCCAGAGATAGTAAGTTGCTCCGATAATCAGTCCAAGTGTCGAGATGATGGCAAGCGTTTCGGAGACTGGGCCCTGGATGCTTCCGGATTTGAAAGCTCCCAGGAAAACCATGATCTCGGCGATAAAACCGGAGAATCCGGGTAAACCCATCGAAGCAAAAAATGCCACAAGCACAAGAGCGGTATAAACTGGCATTTTGATAGACAGGCCGGAGTAGTTTGCAATTGTGCGGTCACTTGTACGATCATAAATGACTCCGGCAAGCAAGAATAACATCGACGTGATGATACCATGACTGAACATTTGATAGATTCCACCAGCTACACCTTCCGTTGTGAGAGATGCAAATCCTAATAAAACAAAACCCATATGAGACACCGACGAGTAAGCGATCAGTCTCTTGAGGTCTTTGCTCGACATGGCATTCAGGCCGCCATAGATGATAGAGATCACTCCGACTAATCCAACGAACCAGCCAAAATAGACGGCACCGTCCGGGAAGATAGGAAACACGATTCGTGCAAGACCATAACCTCCAATTTTCAAAAGAAGAGCTGCAAGCACGACGGAGATAGCGGTTGGCGCTTCGACGTGAGCGTCGGGCAGCCAGGTGTGAACAGGTACGGCCGGAAGTTTAATTGCAAAGCCGACGAAAAGAAGCAAAAAGGCCCATTGCCGTGCGCTATAAATCCCGATCATCCATGGATTATTGGGATCGAGGATAGACCCTGATATGAAGTTTGTTGCATCCGTCATGTGTAAGACGTTGAAGCTGTGAACCAACCGGCCCGACTCTGATTGATCGTGAACCGAGATATAGAGACCGATCATTACTATCAGGATAAGGATCGATCCGAATAAAGTATAAAGAAAGAATTTTATTGAAGCGTATTCTCTTCTGGGTCCGCCCCACAGCGCTATGAGGAAGAACATCGGCAACAACATGAACTCGAAGAAGAGGTAGAACAAAAGAAAGTCAAGCGCAGTAAAACTTCCGATGATCGCGGTATTAAGAATAAGGAGAAGAATATAATATCCCTTAGCGTTGTTCACTGTAGTCCACGACGAGATTGTCGCTATCAGCATT
>DATHIE010000860.1:0-4207 GCA_035316905.1 Chryseolinea sp.
AGCGAATCCAACTAATCAATTGGCGCACGACTTATACCTCGCCTACCTCCATCAGCTTCTTGTAGAAGAAAACCGTGCACGATATCTCAATACTAAACTTGAGTATCAAAAAGTAATCGACAAGAATTTTCCGAAAGGCAGCTTGTTTCAAATAAACCTTAAGGCTGTTGAGTTTGATTCAAAGCTGGAACGCGATAAAACCAAAGACCTGGAACAGGATGCCTCAAACCTGCTCAACTCCAAGTCATTACCAAAAAACTATCGGACGACAGAACACATCCTTAACTTCCTATTCGAAGTCGCCCAACGTGAAAAGCGATACGTCAATTCAGAAAACTATCTCACACAACTGGCTGGCATACGAAAAGAATTGTACGGCGAGACCTCGCCGGAGTATCACCTGGCCAAGATCCGTCTTGCAAGTTTTTACCTCGATTACACCAACAAGATCGATGAAGCCCAGAAAATATTTGACGAAAGTTATACAAAGCTTGTTGCAAAGGAGATTGGTGCCTGGCATAAGGATCACCTTGATATCCTCAATCACCTGGCAGCCCTCTACGAGCTCAATGACAAGTATGCACTGGCCTCATCGACACTCGATATGGCTTCGGATGTTGCACGCAACAAATTTGACGACAAAGCACCACAATATGGTGAAGAGCTAGATCGTATTGCTCAGCTTCAGATCAAACTTGGTCAATATGAAAAGGCTGAGCAAAACATTGCAACTTCATTGAAGATCCTTGAAGAGTATCGCAAGGATGACAAACACATTGCTACTTATATTCATGCCATTGAAACTCAGGCAAAGCTCTACGGTATCAAAGGCTTATTCGATGAAGCCGAAGCCAACCTTGATCGCACGCGTAAGCTTATCAAAAATGCCGATGTTCCTATCGGAAGCGAGCTGTCATCAGCGGAAGAGTTGACATCACTATTCATTCAACTTGGTAGCTATTCTGCTGCAAGCCGGCTGCTCGATACGCAGATCCCGGAATATGAACACCTTTACGGAAAGAACTCTATTCGATTAATAGAACCTTTGGTTAACCGTGGACGCTTACTGCTCGCTAACGGTGAATACACGGAAGCAGAACAAACTGCCACCAGCGCGAATCAAATGGCACTTAAAACGTACGGTGATCTTTCAACCAAGACAGCTCCTACGCAAAAACTCTTGAGCGACATCTATACGACCCTAGGAGACTATGATAAAGCTGAGGTTACTATTACCAAAGCTCTCGCAAGCCAGGAAAAACAATTTGGCCGCGATCACATCGAGGTAGCTCGATCTCTGTCACAGCTGGCGCTCATAAAGTTTCATAAGGGCGACGATAAAAAAGAGATTGAAAAGATGATGGTAGAGGCACGTGATATTATTGCCAGTCGCCTTGGAAAAGACAACCCGCAGTATGCGGAGATCATGAAAAACCTGGCGGTACTTTACATCTCGCAAAAAAAGTTTGATGCCGCATTCAATTCACTCACCGTGGCAGAAGGGATATGGAAAGCAAAGACCGGAACAAAGAATAACGTCAACGCAGCCAGTATCTACACACTCACGGGTGATGTATATTATCAGCAGAAGAATTACAAAAAAGCTGAAGAGTTTTATAATTTATCAAAAGCCCTCTTTGAAAAGTTCTTCAGCGTCAAACATCCGGAGTACGTTAAGGTGTTGTCGAAGCTTGGCAAGGTCTATTACATGCAAAAGGATTATAAACGTTCCAAACGTCTAATCGAAGAATCGCTTTCAAACTATGAAAATTATATCAAGGAATTCTTCCCGGCATTGAGCGAAAACCTGAAGGCAAAATATTGGAACACGATCAGAGGCGATTTCGAATTTTATAATACCCTTGCCTTCGGCAATCTGGAAGACTTCAAAGATCTTTCGGGGAAGATCTATAACTATCAGCTTCTTACAAAAGCATTGTTGTTGAGTACCTCCATCAAGATAAGAGAACGTATTCTTAACAGCACTGACGATCAGTTGAAGTCTATTTACAACGATTGGGTACAAAAGAAGGAAGTGCTTACACTGGCTCTATCCATGAGCCCACAACAGCTTGCTGAGAGCGAAGTGGATCCAGGCGCATTGCAACAGGAAGTGGAGCAGCTTGAGAAGGAACTCAGCAAACGATCAGAATTGTTTGGACAGAACTTTGAAAATAAGCGCATTGTATTCGAAGATGTGAAAAAATCACTGAAACCAAATGAAACTGCAATTGAAATGGTGCGCTACCGTTATTTCAATCACGACTTCACTGATTCGGTAATCTATGCAGCGTTGTTCCTCAAGCCCGAGTTCTCGAAACCAAAGGTTATCATGCTCAATGATGGAAAGAAAATGGAGACACGGTTCTTCAAATTCTATCGCAACGCAATCATCGGAAAGATACCGGATGAGGTTTCATACGGTGTCTTCTGGAAACCGATAATTGATGGAATTGGTCAATCGTCAACGATCTATCTGTCCGCAGAGGGTATCTATAATCAAATCAACCTTGAGGCAATCCCCACCCCGGATGGAAAATATGTAATTGATAATGCGAACATTGTTTTAGTCAGCAACACAAAAGATTTGTTCCTGAAAAAAATAAAATCCAAATCGGGATCCGACAATACGGCCACGTTGTTTGGAAATCCCACCTTTTATATGACTGCATCTGCAGACCAGTCCATTTCCTCACTGCCGGGAACGGAAAAGGAAGTAACTCAGGTTCAATACATGCTGAAGCAAAAAGGATATGTCACCACTGAATTCACGGAGATCGCAGCATCGGAAGAAAATCTCAAGGGGCTGAATAGTCCGAAGATCCTTTACTTCGCCACTCACGGATTTTATAAGCCCACACCCAAGGTGACGCTGGAAGAGGAGCTCGAAGGAAATGAAGCCGCACTTTCCCAAAACCCGTTAATGCGAAGTGGTTTGCTCTTAAAAGGAGCCGGTGATCTTCTGGGTAAAACAAACTATAACTTCAATATGGAGAACGGAATTCTAACGGCCTATGAAGCGATGAGCCTTAACCTGGACAAGACTTTACTTGTGATGTTAAGCGCCTGCGAAACCGGACTGGGAGACCTGGAGGCTGGTGAAGGAGTTCAGGGACTTCAGCGGGCGTTTCTTGTTGCAGGCTCAAATTATCTGATCATGAGTATGTTTAAAGTTGACGATGAAGCGACGCAAAAACTGATGGTGACGTTCTATCAAAAATACCTGAACAACGGCAACATGCGGCAAAGCTTTATCGACGCAAAGAAGGAGCTGCGTGTTGAATACCCCGAACCGATTTATTGGGGAGCATTTATGTTGATCGGATTGGACTAACTCTGTTCCGTTGGCCAAGGCGCGAATTCGTAACCGTCCTTGAAGAAATTTGGATAGATCATTAAGTGTTTGCGCTTAACTTCTTCAAAGAGCATACGCTTAAGATCATTGATGTTTTTATTTGTTGTTGCAGAAACAAAGACGACATTCTCAAAGCCCATCTGACGATAATAGCCTTTCATCTCTTCAAGGTTGGCATCAGGGTGCTCCTTAAGGAACAGGTCAATTTTATTCAACACCAGGATCGTCGGTATATTAGCCGCACCAATCTCCTGCAGCGTTTTAGAAACAACTTCTATCTGATTGTCATGGAACGCGTGAGCTAAGTCAACCACGTGTAACAACAGGTCTGCTTCCCGCACTTCGTCGAGTGTTGATTTGAAGGATTCGATCAAATGATGCGGCAGCTTGCGAATAAATCCAACGGTATCGGAAAGCAGGAAAGGAATATTTCCGAACGTGACTTTCCTGACTGTAGCATCGACAGTAGCAAACAACTTGTTCTCCACCAGGACACCTGAACCTGATAACAGATTCATCAAGGTCGATTTTCCAACATTTGTATAACCGATCAACGCGACCCTTACGACTGTCTCTCGCGACTTGCGTTGTGTTTGCTTTTGCTTCGCAATTTTGTCCAGCTTCTCCTTCAGAATAGTGATCTGGGTGCGGATATTCCTACGGTCTGTTTCAATTTCGCGTTCACCAGCTCCACCGCGGGTACCCGTCCCACCACGTTGACGTTCAAGGTGAGTCCACATCCGAGTAAGACGTGGGAGCAAGTATTGATTGCGTGCAAGTTCTACCTGTGTTTTGGCCTGCGCTGTCTGGGCACGCCAGAGGAAGATGTCAAGTATCAATAGACTACGGTCG
>DATHIE010000861.1:0-5905 GCA_035316905.1 Chryseolinea sp.
TTTTAATCCCGTCAAAGTATTAAAGGGTACTTTCAAAGTTGGCCGGGGTGCTTCGACTCCGCGTAGAATTCTTGTTGTCGCTCAGTTCACGTTTTCAATCAGTCTCATCATTGCCACGGCTATTGTTTACAGGCAACTGCAATTCGCCAAAAACAGGCCGGTTGGTTATTCACGAGACGGATTGATATCAATCCATCCCAGGTCTCCGGAATATTATGGCAAATACGAGGTCTTGAGAAATGAATTCAAAAAAACAGGTGTAGTTCAGGAAATAGCTGAATCCAACTATGCAGTCACAAGTACATTGGGATGGAATAACGGATTTGAATGGCGTGGCAAGCCACAAGGTATGGATGACCCGGCATTCAATATCAACGAAGTCACGTCAGGATACGGTACCACTATTGGCTGGACATTTGTTTCTGGTCGAGACTTTTCGCAAGAAATACTTTCGGACGCCAATGGCGTTGTGATCAATGAGACAGCTGCCCAACTTTTGGGCCTTGAAAACCCGGTTGGTGAAACGCTCATTCGAAACCGGGACGGACAACGGACGCTGTACACTATTCTTGGTGTCATCACCGATATGGTGAAAGGTTCGCCATTCGAACCAGCGGATCCTTGTTTGTTCTTCCAGGCCAACGGCGATCGGGAATGGTTATTTATTCGCGTTGATCCATCGGTCAGTGCTCACGAGGCATTGCCCAAGATTGAAAAGGTCTTTAATCAGTATGTTCCGTCCGCTCCATTTGACTACAAGTTTGCAAACGAAGAATACGAAGCGAAATTCCGTTCCGAGGAGAGGATTGGTGTATTGGCGTCAATCTTCAGCACGCTGGCAATTATCATAAGCTGCTCCGGCTTATTTGGCTTGGTTTCTTATGTAGCGGAGCAACGTTCGAAAGAGATTGGCATTCGTAAAGTACTTGGCGCATCATCCACACATATTTGGCGTCTGTTGACGAGTGAGTTTGTGTTGCTGGTTCTCATTTCGTGCGTCATTGCCATTCCTCTTTCTTATTACTTCATGGCTGATTGGCTTGCGCAGTACAAGTACAGGACAACGGTTTCATGGTATCTGCTGCTTGCAGCAGGTTTTGCTGCCTTGTTGATCACACTACTGACCGTAAGCATCCAGGCATTGAAGTCGGCATTTGCGAATCCAGTGAACAGCTTGAGGAGTGAATGAACAATGAACAGTGAGCAATGAACAATGGCGCAAGGTAACGCAAAGACTTAGCGTCTTAGCGTCTTTGCCGGTAAAACACACTCACACCCTCGCCCACACCATGATTAACGATTAACGGATAACGATTAACGGTATGGACATGCTTTCAAACTATCTAAAGGTTGGGATCAGGAACATCTTGAAGTATAAAATATATTCATCGATCAATGCAGGTGGACTTGCCCTGGGTATTGCTGCCAGTATGCTCATCATACTTTATATAGCCGATGAACTAAGCTATGATCGCTTTTTAAAGGATTCAGACCGGACCTATCGTATAGGATCCGGCGGGAGTTTTGAGGGCAGCGCGTTTGAGTCAGCAGTCTCTTCACCGCCTATTGCAGCGGCCATCCTTCAGGAAATACCCGAAGTGGATGAAGCTACCCGCTTTGGGTGGTGGCGCGCTCAGCCAATGCGTTATGGCGACAAGGCGTTCATCGAGAAACAATTGTTGGCGGCGGATTCCAATTTTTTTCAGTTCTTTTCCTTTTCAATTATATCAGGTGATCCAAAAACTGTCCTGCAAGGAACAAACAAGATCGTCATTACAGAAACAACATCGAGACGTTATTTTGGATATGAAAACCCGTTGGGAAAAATCCTGCTGCGTGGCGAAGACAGAATAGCCACGGAAGTAACCGGTGTTGTTAAAGACCCGCCTGCCAACTCACACATACAGTTCGATATGATCCTTTCGTCGCCATCGTGGTACATCATGCACGTTGGTGCATGGTCGAATACATTTCTTTACACATACATCAAAACCAACTCACCTGATGTCGTCAAGAAAAAATTTGACGTAATAACGGAAAAGAACCTAGGGCCGGACCTGGAGCGCGTCATGGGTATTTCTTTGGAGGAATTCAAGAGCAAGGGTAACCGTTTCGGATTTTTCCTTCAACCGATACTTGATATCCACTTAAAGTCGGAACTGTCAAGCGAGATCAATCCAACAGGAAACATCCAATACATTTATGTCTTTGGTGCAGTAGCCTTCTTTATTTTGCTAATCGCATGTATCAATTTCATTAATCTTTCCACAGCAAGAGCTGCCACTCGCGCAAAAGAAGTCGGTGTAAGGAAATCGATCGGAGCCCAACGGGAAAAACTTATCGGACAGTTTCTTTCAGAGTCTATGCTCTTTAGTTTCTCGTCTACTTTTATTGCACTGGCGATCGTGGGGTTGGTCCTTAATTCATTTAATTCTCTCGCAGGCAAAGACATCCAATTCGAACTGCTGACGCGGCCCACGACAGTTATTTACCTGGTTTTATTTGCATTGTTACTTGGACTTCTGGCCGGGATGTATCCCGCATTTTATCTGACAAAGTTCAGGCCGATCGATGTTTTGAAAGGAACGATGGGTGCAGGTTCACGAAAGTCAGTGTTCCGGAATTCGCTGGTAACCTTTCAATTCGTCATATCGATGTTGCTTATCGTAGGAAGCCTTGTCATCAGCAGACAGTTGGACTACATGCAGCGTAAAAACATGGGTTTTGACAAGGAGAATGTGATTAGCCTTGCTCACGGATGGTCCCTGGGAAACAAATCCGAAGAATTTAAAGCTGAGTTATTACAACATCCTCAATTTAGGAATGCAAGCCTGGCAAGTGCTCTTCCTCCGAATATAACGGATAGTAATCTTTTTAGAAAAGGTGGTGGCGAGCAGGACATAGATTTACATGTAATGACTGCGGACTATGATCACTTGTCCACCATGGGATATGTTGTGGAAAAGGGCAGATTCTTCTCAGCGGAATTTCCATCAGATAGCTCAGCCATTGTGTTAAATGAAGCAGCCTACAAGGCGTTGGGATTTAAACAAGTGGAAGGAAATACTATAATAAATTTTAATGCTGTACAGCCAGTGGCTTTCAACCTCATTGGAGTAGTTAAGGATTTCAATTTTGAAAATTTAAAGAACGCCGTGAAACCAATGGCGATCATATTGAATGCTGGAAAAAATTATTGGATGGTAAGGCAATCGGATAACGAGGTTGCTATCCGAATTTCCCCTGGAGATCCATCAGAGGCAATACAAAAATTGACGACGATCTGGAAGAAGTACTCGTCCAGTCCATTTGAATTCACGTTCCTAGAGCAGAACATCGATGCAACGTTTCGTTCAGAGGTGAGACTAGGGAAGATCGTTTTCATGTTCACGGTGCTCACGATCATTATCGCGTGTCTGGGTCTGTTTGGCTTAGCAACATACCTTGGTGAGCAAAGGAGCAAAGAGATCAGTATTCGCAAAGTACTTGGCGCATCTCTTTCCGAGGTGAGCATGTTGTTGCTTAAAGACTTTATGCTTCTGATCGGCATAGCATTTATAATAGCCGCACCGCTGGGTTGGTTTATAATGAAAGGCTGGCTCAACGGATTTGCTTACAGGACAATAATTGATTGGTGGATCATCGTCCTTTCAGGAGTATCAGCTTTCTTAATAGCTATTATCACTGTTGGATATCAATCACTAAGGGTAGCCAGACAAAACCCTGTTGATAGCTTGAAGAGCGAGTGAGCAATGAACACATTAACCACTAACCATTCATCATTAACTCAAGTTCCTTTTCTATTCATCAGGTACCTCAAGTCAATCGATATGAGCGTATCTTTTGCTCCAGGTTGGAGTTCAAACTTTGCTTTGTCGAATGATGGTGGTCCAAGAGAGCCTCTCGCGTTGTTTGAAAAGCCGTAACCTTCCGTTGGAATTCCGATCTTACTCTGATCCATATCCTTGTTGCTGTTCTCATCATGAAGTACACTTATTGCATACGGACCTGGCTTCAGGTCGTGGAAGGCAACGATGACACCATCTTTTGAAGCCTTAACAATCCTTCCATCTGTGGTTTTTCGGGGGAAATTAGTTCCATCTGTGTAGAGGCCGATGAGAATATCTCCTTTGTCGTTCTTTATGTTATCTATTTTTACTTCGAGGTTATTCTGCGCTTTTGCCATCACTGCGAACCATAACAACGCAATAGCTAAAACTGTAAATCTCATCTTTGTAATTTTTAAAATTCATAGGCTCTACTATATAATGGTTCAAAAGTTATACCAGCCCAGTTCTCACCCGCAGGTTGCCAATTGCTTGTTTGTCGGAGAGTAATGGGGAAAATAGTCACACAACTGATGAATGGAAGCTAATTTTTCTGAGTTCCGGGTGCAACATTGTGGCTTATGAAAGCGTCTTAGGGACGAACTTACTTATCTACATATGTTAAGGAATTATCTAAAGATTGCCATTCGCAACCTGCTTCGCCAAAAGGCTTTTTCCATAATCAACATCCTGGGCTTGTCGATCGGGCTCGCCTGTAGCATTGTTATTATCCTCTATGTCAAGCATGAATTGAGTTACGATACCTTCCACCGCAATCCTGAAGCAATCTACAGGCTCACCGGCCATGCCGATGATATCAAGGTGGCAATCACTCCTGCTCCGATGAGCCCTACCTTACAAAGCGACTTTAGCGAAGTTCAGGAGTCGGCAAGGACAACATCATACAGAACCTGCCTGTTCGAAGTTAACGGTCAGAAGTTCGATGAGACGAGGCAAATTTACGCAGACTCTAACTTTTTCAACATTTTCAATTTCAATTTGATGAAGGGAGACGCCTCTTCAGCTTTAGCGCCAAATTCAATTGTCCTGACCGATAAAATGGCAACAAAGTATTTTGGCTCTGAAGATCCCATTGGAAAAGTCATGCGGATGGATAACTCAAATGATTTCGCGGTAACGGCAGTGATTCATATTCCGGCGAACTCACACCTTCAACCTGACTTTATTATACCTATGTCGTTTATCGCAAAGACGGAGTATGATATCAAGAATAACAAATGGGAAAACTTCAATTACTACACCTATATCAAACTTAACGAGTCATTTCTGGCCACACCTCAAAATATCACAGGACTACAGGCCAGGATCGATGAACTTTATAAAACAAAAGTACCCGAACTGAAAGTAAAGTTTGTTCTGCAGCCATTGCTGGACATTCACCTGCATTCAAATTTTATGGCTGACGTTCCCGGTCATGGCAATGCTGACTATGTATTTGCGCTCAGCGTCATTGCTATGTTTATATTGATCGTTGCGTGTATAAACTTTATGAATCTCGCGACTGCCCGGTCGGCAAGAAGGGCGAAAGAAGTTGGTATGCGAAAAGTATCTGGCGCACAAAGGTTTCAACTAATAGGTCAATTCCTGTCGGAATCGTTGACAATTGCATTTGTTTCGCTTTCGATTGCTGTCTTACTGGTCTACTTATCTCTTCCGTATGTCAATGAAATGGCTGGAAGGGATTTGTCATTCAATTTTTTTGACGGAAAGATCCTCTTGACATTGTTCGGCATCACATTCATTACTGGAATCCTTGCCGGAAGCTACCCCGCGTTGTTCTTGTCAGGCTTCGTCCCCGCGAAGGTTCTTAAGCGAGACGTAAAGGCGGGTAGTGGTGGCGTTATATTTCGCAACGTTCTCGTTGTTACTCAATTTGTGGTTTCCATTGTGTTGTTAGTCGGGACGGCAATTGTGTATAATCAGCTCAGCTTTCTAAGCAACAAAACCCTCGGCTACTCTAAAGAAAATCTCATCTATTTCGATATGCGGGGTGAAATGTGGAACCGTTCCTCGGAATTACTGGCCAGACTTGAGCAGGAACGACTGACTCAACAGTT
>DATHIE010000862.1:0-14500 GCA_035316905.1 Chryseolinea sp.
CGTGAAGAACTTTACCCGGCTAATGCGCGCGATCCGGAATATATGGCCTGGCATAAACTGGATTCCCATAGTGGCCTGCCCGACACAGGAAATAAATGGGGGTCCTGGGTTCACACCTTCAACAATTTACTCAGCACAAAAGAATACGGGGAAACACATCCGGAATATTTCAGTTTTTACGACAGCGTGCGTCACCCTGGAAACACTTTGAGAGGCAGGCCGGAAGCTCAATTATGTCTGAGCAATCCGGACGTGCTGGAGATTGTTTGTAAGAATCTCCAGGTCAGTATTGACCAAAATCCAACGGCGTTATATTGGTCAGTGAGTCAAAACGACAACGTAAACTATTGCCGATGCACGGCTTGTGCCGAATTGGATGCCAAATACTCGGCGTTTACGCCTGGGAGCATCATGTATGGAACGCATGTCAATGAGTACTATTCACCGCTTGGTATGGGATCAATGATGACATTTATAAACAAAGTGGCGGAGCGATTTCCTGATAAGATAATCTCCACCCTGGCCTACCAGCATACGCGCGTCCCACCCAAAGACTTGGTTCCGAGACAGAATGTGAACATCATGCTATGCAGCATCGAAAGCATCAGGAATGTTTCATTGGAAGAAGGTGATAAAGCATTTTGCAAGGATCTGCTCGGCTGGACTCAGTTAACAAACAATATTATCATTTGGGATTATGTGGTTCAGTTCCGAAATCTGATTTCTCCTTTTCCTAACCTACACACATTACAACCTAATCTTAAATTTCTTCGTGACAATGGAATTTCTGCTGTTTTCGAACAAGGCAGCCCTGAAACAGGAGGAGAATTTCATGAACTCAAAGCGTACCTGATCGCTAAATTAATGTGGAACCCTGATGTTGACGTCAACAAGGTGATGGATGATTTTTTAGCCGGGTACTATGGAAAGGCGGCGGATCCAATACGCGAATACATCAATCTTTTACAGAATGAAATGAAACAATCCGGTGCCAAACTTCTGATTTTCGGAGGTCCCATCGTTGAGGAGCAGTTGTCTCAAAGGGAAACCTTTCTTTCCGATTCGCTCATAACGGTATACAACACTCTCTTTGATCGTGCCGAAAAATCCGTCGCCGACTCGCCCGAAGTATTGGCGCGTGTCCATACCGCTCGTTTGCCGGTTTCCTTTGCCATGCTTGAAATTGCTAGAGCTGAAAAAGTGGGAAAGCGGGGAGCATTTATTTCGAGTGCGGATGGTACGCTAACACCTAAACCCGAAATCGTTAACCTCGTTTATGATTTTACCTATCATTGCATACGTACCAATGTTTCACACGTCAGGGAGAGGAGAGTCACTCCGCAGGAATATCTTGATGGATATAATAAGTTCCTGGCAGAAAATACAGGCGTACTTGCTGAAAGTACGACCAAGTAGCATAAATGAGGGTAGCCAACTAACGCTTACGGCCTTTGATAGTAAAATAATTTTCGAAGTAATATTTTCAAGTATGAAACCAATACTTCATGCTGGTCTGCGGTGGCGCTCGTTAATTTCACTTTCTTTTTGCCGAGGGCAAGCTGATGGTGGATTGGATAGAGAATAGATAGTCATAGAAAGCCTATGCCCAAGGCAGTCGGATTTAAAGTCGCCGTCCGATAATCTCTTGGAATCTAGCCAAAATCAGTGGAAAAAATTACATATTTTAGTTGAACAATGTTGCTTTCTGTTTATGATTTTTCGTTATGCTACTTTTTCTTTTACTAACTTAATTGTCAGTCTAAAATGTTAACGATATGAATGCACGAAAGACGATTCCGATTTGGTTGACGCTAACTGAGAAAAATGGCACATTCCATTTAGTTAGTTTGATGAAAACCAGAGCGAATGGAATAGATATTGCGTTGCTTATGGAAGGAACTCACAATGATTTAGGTGGCTTATTTTCAGCGATGTTGCTGCGAATTCAGGGGCAAAGAGAATCCCCCCTTAGTAATTTCTTTGCTATCTCATTTGACTCAATGCCTACGGAACTTCAGTTCCTTGCTTTAAGAGACGTAAGACAGATTGGATTCAAGCACTATTTGTTCGGCATTCGAGTTAGTTCTGTTCCTGATCCTAATCATGCGCAAGTATTGACCGATGCTCAAGCTGAGGCTTTGACATGGCGACAACTGCCACCTCTACACAATTTTGGGTTTCTTAATTCAGCGAGATTAAATTGATGCTAATTTTCAAAATCGACACACTATTATATATATGTGTATTGATTTTGGAATATCTCCCTTAATCTAGCTTTTTTTCATGTCTGCTTTTTTCTGCGTCAAAGAATCTAAAGTTACCCCGCTCTCTCGAGAGCCATGCTCCTACACTGAGGCAAGCGTTAGCTCACTCCGAGCGAAGGCTCTTCACCGGGTTCATTAGAGCGGCCTTTATTGCCTGAAAACTTACAGTCAGTAACGTAATTGCCACCGCGCCAAAACCAGTTACTAAAAATATCCACCTGATTTCTCATTTCAGTTCATATCATGAGGAATTCATCAGGTTTTCCTGATCCAGCTTCATGAATTTTATTCATTACCTTTCTTCTTAAATAATTTAGTCATGGAAGTTGGTAATGGTTTGCAGCGGGAGACAGAGTCAATGGCCACAGCCATTCGCTTCATCAACAGCACCGCGAGCCACATTTTCCTCACCGGAAAGGCCGGCACCGGAAAAACAACGTTCCTCAAAAAACTCCGTGATCGTACACATAAGAGTATGGTTGTGGTCGCGCCTACGGGGATCGCAGCACTTAACGCGGGCGGTGTCACCATCCATTCTTTGTTTCTTTTTCCATTCGGCATGTTTTTGCCCGACCGTTCACAGCCCACGGGCCTTGAAAGCAAATGGTACAACGCGAACTTGCTGGGAAAAAAACACCCTCTCGACAGTGTGAGAAGACAAGTCCTGCGCTCGATCGACCTGCTAGTGATTGACGAAGTAAGCATGCTACGTTCGGATCTCCTTGATGCGATCGACTATCGACTAAAATCGGTCAGGGGCAACTTTGCGAAAAGCTTTGGTGGCGTCCAATTGTTACTGATCGGAGACTTATACCAATTGCCCCCTGTGGTAAATCGCGAGGATGGAAATAATCTTTCTCAATTTTATAAGAGCCCCTGGTTTTTTGAATCGAAGGCTTTGCAACAGGATGGATTTGTGTACATCGAGCTGGACAAGATCTTCCGTCAAAGCGATGAACCATTCATTGACTTGCTCAATAATCTACGCAATAACCAGGTGACAGCCCGGGACATTGAGGTCCTCAACCGGTACTACAAGCCCATGAGAGAGATCGAGCGTGAGCGAGAGGTGATTACGCTTACAACGCACAACAATAAGGCAGACGAATTAAATCAAAATGCCTTGCAGCAGCTGGAAGGTGAATCTCAATTCATGGAGGCATCGATCAGCGGCGAGTTCCCGGACAACCTATTTCCTGTGCTGAGGCGTATCGAACTGAAAGAGGGTGCCCAGATCATGTTCACGAGGAATGATCGCGACGGTGCGTACTTCAATGGGAAGCTGGCCACTGTGACGTTGATCTCCGGCAAAAAGATCGAAGTGCAAATGGCTGGTTCTCACATTTCGTATGCATTGAAGAAATTAATATGGGAAAACAAGAAGTATAGTGTCGACGCCGAGACGAAGGAATTAAAAGACGACGTGATCGGGACCTTTGAACAGTACCCCATCAAGCTTGCCTGGGCAATTACAGTGCACAAAAGCCAAGGGCTGACATTTGACAAAGCCATTATCGATGTTGGCCAGGCATTCGCCGATGGACAGGTGTACGTGGCCCTGTCGCGTTTGCGCTCCCTGGACGGATTGATCTTGCGTACACGTATCGATCCCGGCGTTGTGAGCACGGACAAACAGGTAGTTGCGTTTACTGAAACAAACCATCGGCCCGATCAACTCTCAGGACTGATTAAGGTTAAACAAATTGATTATCTACGATTGATAATCGAACGCACTTTTGATTTTGGTGCGCTGGCAAAGGAAATCAACTACATGCAACGGCATCGCGATGATGACGGTGATAAAGACTTGTCGACTATGCCCGTGTTATTGGAAATCAAGGAAGCACTGCTCGCCGAGACCAGCAATTTGCAGAAGTTCAGGGGGCAACTGGCAAGTCTGTTGGATTGCCGCGAGAAGCATGACTTTTTGGATCGGATAAGAAAAGGAAGTGAATACTACGGGAAGAGGCTTTGGGAACTGGCGAAATTGCTGCTAAAGCATGTGGAGGAGACGCGAGTGAAAAAGCGAGTGAAAGGCTATTTGACTGAACTCTCCGACCTTGATCAGTTACTGGTAAATAAAATTCAGGAAGTTGATAAGATAGTTTTCTTATCGGTTGGGATACTGGAAGGCACGGACCACTTCGACTTCCATGATTTGATTCGAAAGCGCGCCGATGAGAGAACATTGCTGCTGGAAGAGGTTCGAAAGACAACTGGGACGGTTCCCGCGGCCAAACCGAGGCGCGGCAAGAAAACAAAGAAAGGCTCCGATGAGCCAAGTACATACGAGACCACATTAAAGCTGTTAGAGAACGGACTTTCTGTTGATGATATAGCGAACGCAAGAGGACTCACAAGGGGAACGATCGAGGGGCATCTGGCCAAGGCAGTTGAAATCGGTCAGGTAAGTATTTTCAAATTTATGTCTGAAAGTACTGTGGCGGTAATAGCATCAGCGATTAAGGACATGCCGGAGACATTTACCTCAAAGGACTTGTATTCAAGCCTGGAAGGCAAGTATGGCTATGGCGAGTTAAAAGCCGTGATGAGTTACGAAAAACAAAGGCACGCAAATCAGATTGCATCCGTTGACAGGCGCGATAAATAGGAGAACTTCGGCACAAGCATTAGCTCACTCTGAGCGAAGGCTCTTCACCGGGTTCATTAGTGCGGCCTTTATTGCCTGAAAACTTACTGTCAGTAACGTAATAGCCACCGCGCCAAAACCAGTTACTAAAAATATCCACGTCGATATTTCCGTTCGGTACGTGTAGCGCTCTAACCATCCGTGAAGAAAATAATATGAGATGGGCGCAGCGATCAAAAAGGAGATAACGATCAGCACGATAAAATCTTTCGATAACATTTGCCATAGTTGGCTCACCGATGCACCCAACACTTTCCGAATGCCGATTTCTTTGGTGCGTCGCTCCGCTACGAAAGACGCGAGACCCAATAATCCCAGGCAAGAGATAAAGATCGCCAGAACGGCGAACACTCCGGATAATTTTCCGATGCGTTCTTCGGCAGAGAACTTTTGACCATATTCTTCATCCACAAACTTATAGTCGAACGAAGCAGACGGAACTATTTTTTTGAACACCGACTCTATCCTGGGCAACGCTTCAGCCATACTCACGGTGGGATTAATCTTGATGTTTATCCTGGCTGCGGCAGAATCATTGTGGTCAAGGAAGAAAATTGTTTGCTTGACGGGTTCATAAGGAGACTGCATCACCAGGTCTTTGATCACGCCGATAATTTTCAAGGAGTTCATGTTATCTCCGTATCCAATGTATTTCCCTACTGGATCTTTTAGGTCCATGTATCTGACAGCGGTTTCGTTTAAGATCACAGCGGCCGAATCGCTCTTGAAGTCTTTTGAAAAATCACGCCCTTCGATCAACTGCCAGTCAATCGTTTTACCGAAATCATGCGTTACATTACAAATTGCGAAATTATTATCTTTTTCGGGATTACGTCCTCCCCATTGGAAACCTCCACCGTTGTTCCAGATATCTGTAACCGGACTCGATGAGAGAGCTACCTGTGAAATCATTCCGGTGTTATACAATTCTGTTTTCAATACCTGATGCCTGCCTTTATAGTTCGGATCATTTATTGGCACTGAAATCAATCCTTCCCCCTTGTACCCTAGAGGTCTGTTGCGCGCATACTGAATTTGTTGGTAGACGATAATGGTGCTTAGGATCAACATGACCGAGACTGAAAATTGAACCACAACCAACAACTTGCGAGGCAAGGCAGCATAACGACCCATTCGGAAAGTTCCTTTCAATACTTTCACGGGTTGAAAAGAAGATAGGTAAAAAGCAGGATACAGGCCGGCCATCAGGCTCGTTAACGCAATGAATGCACTGATCATAATCCAGAAAACCAGATTGTTGAAGGGCAGTACAATATTCTTATCCGCCAGCTCATTAAACAGATTCAACGATAAGCTTACCAGCACGACGGCGAATAAGAAGGCGAGCACAACTACCAGGAATGATTCGATCAGGAACTGATATATCAACTTCGAGCGGTCTGAACCGACCACCTTCCGTACACCAACTTCTTTGGCGCGCTGCTCTGATCGGGCCGTACTTAAGTTTATAAAATTGATACACGCCAGCATCAGGACGAAAATACCAATACCACCAAACAGCCAGACGAACGTGATACGCCCACCCGACGGCTTTCCATCCTTGAACTCTGAAAACAGATGCCATTGACTCATTGGGAACAAAGAAATGACGGGCTTATACTTTTCGACATACTCGGCATCGGATTTGAACAAACTGTAAGTGCGAAAGAAATCCGATATGCCGGCGTTCACCGATTCGAGGGTTGTATTCGATTCGACCTGAACATAGATGATGAATGAATCACTGCTCCAGGAATTTTCATTTCCCTTGATCCATGCCGTTGACTCGACCAACAATGACCACGGCGCAAAAAACGTAATGTCACCAAACTGCGTATTGGCCGGCAGGTCTTCATACACGCCGGTAACGATCACGTCCATCGTGTTGTTGATCTTAATGCTTTTATTCATCGGATCTTCTGTACCAAAAAAGGCAGTAGCGGTTGAGTTGGAAAGCAATATGGAGTGCGGGTCCTTCAGCGCTGCATACGTTCCCTTCAGCATTCTTAACGACAACATTTCCGGGGCTCCCGCCTCAATAAACTGCCCTCTCTTGACAATTTTCTTTTCATCCAGCGACAGCGTACAGTCTCCCGGCCACCAGGTCATCAAAACGTGTTTGAAGTACTTTTCGTAATGACTTTTCAATGCTGCACCTAATGGAAACCATTGGGACTGCCGTACATTGAAAACACCTGTTTCAGGATTAATGTCTGTGAAGTATACCTGGCCAATGCGATCGTAGTTTTTGTGGTAGGTGTTGAATGACAATTCATCGTGGACCCACAAGCCGATAAGTATGGATACTGTTAAGCCCAGAGCAAGGCCGCTAACATTGATAAAGGAATATCCTCTATTCCGCAGAAGGCTTCTCCAGCCTATGATAACATAACTCTTTAACATACTTAATTTCTCTTATTACAATACAACGTCTCCTATATTGGCATAATAACCATGCCAGCCCCAAGTCTTGAGTGTTGTACTTGTTTTCAGGTCCCAACGCATACATATAAGTCACCCGCCGTACAGGCTTTGACCGAATTCGATCACCTTGGGACAAATCTTTTTGTGAGCGATTCGGCGGACGATCACTTTCCCAGATCCTAAAATATTGAATCTTTGGGTTTGTGTGGACTATTAAATGAAGTATTTTAATAACAAGCACTTGTCACCTTTCGTGAAGTTGCCTGTAAGGATTTTAGCCGGGAATTTATCTTTGATCAAAATTCCACTTTGAAATTGAGTACCGGAACGATACCGATACTGGTTTGCGCAATGGGAACCAATTCGTCCCGATTATTCGGCGCAACCATGTAGTTATAGGTAATCACATTTTGACGGTTGGTAATGTTTTGTACATCGAGCGAAATAATCCAGGAATAAGAAGGGTTATTCCGTCTGTACTTTAAGCCCAAATCCATTCGCAAGTAGTAGGGTGTTTGTTTTTCATAGGTTTCCGATGTAATCGGGTAAGTGTAAATAATATCATTTGTGGTCTTTGCTAATGCCTCGGGTGTATAGCGAAAGCCACCATGTGTAAGGGTTTTAAAATTCAGGCTAAAAATGTGTTGGTGATTCCCTCCAACCTTAAAATCTTTTCCAGCCAGCAAATTGGCTTGATAATTTGTATTGAAATACGTGTTGTAGGTCTGGCCATTGGCCGGCTTATATTTTGAGTCGAAAACCGAACCTGTTACCAAAAAATAATAGTTGTCGCTGTAAAATTTTTCCAATGTCAGGTCAATGCCTATGTTATAACCCTTTCCCTTATTTTGAAGGTTCGAATTGGGTATTCCAAATAGATCGTTAATCCGCGAATAAGTGTTGGCGGCGTTCGCTCCAACAGGCACGTCATACAGATACTGATAATATGCTTCAACTTTCAATCGCAGATCTTCTCGAAGAGACAAATCATAACCAATCACCTGATGCAACGCCTTTGTAAGTTCCAGGGTTTTGTTAGCCGTTGAAACCGTGCTATCGGCAGCCATTATATTTGCATAGTAAACGGAGATTGGTTCAACTTTGGAGTGTAATCCAAAACCGTAACTGAAGGATGATTTATTGCTTGCCTGCCATTTCAACCCCAGCCGTGGTTCCAATGAGTAGTTCTTATTCAACAGCAGATAGGTGTGATGCACCCCGGAATTTAATTCGAACTGATCCGTCAGGCGATGCTTCCATTGAAAAAATGCTTCGGCCACGCCAGTCCGTCCCTTCTGGTCGACATAAACTTCATTAACGGGTACAAACTGGATCCCTTCATCGCCTCGAATGATCAGATTATAGAATTCCTTGCCGTAAATTTTGAAAAAGAGCTGATTATAGATCAGACCCGCCCGAATGGTATTGCGTGAATTGGATTTAGTGTTCAGGATAATGGCTGTCCTTAGTGCAGGATAGCTATACTCACTGTTATCTTTCATTTCATATTCGTAGTTATTATTTAATGAGCGTTCCTCTCTCTTATCGTACGTGTCCGTAAGCGCCACAATTGTTTTCAAAAATGTTTTATGATCGCGCAAAGTGAGGGTGTGGCGTATTCCAGCCACGCCCATTTTGTGAATTTCCGTCTCTCCGTGCTGAAGATCCAAATTGAATCTCCAGGCCATCGAATCTTTTTGGCTGAGGGTGCCGGTGGAGCTGATCCCTCCTATGCCAAAGAGAGAAAAGGTGCCGGCTTTTTTGGTATTGAAATTCATGTTGAAGTTCAAGTCCTGAAAAACAGGGGGCTTTTGATTTTCATCTAGTCCAATCAAATCCAATTCGTTCAAAAACTGAAGATTGCCGTACCTGTAGTTGACGAAGTATGATGCTTTGTTATTCTTAGCCAAAGGCCCCTCCAATGTAACTTGAGAACCGATCATTCCAATCAGGATCCCGAATTCATGCTTGTCCGGATTACCTTTTCGAAAATTCAGATCTAAAATGCCTGAAGTGGCATTCCCATATTCTGCAGGAAAAGCACCGGTAAAGAAATCGGAATTCGCCAGCGCATCGGAAGATATTATGCTGAAGACACCTCCACCATCTCCCTGCCCCTGGTTAAAATGGTTTGGGTTTGGTATTTCAATTCCTTCAAGCTTCCACAACAATCCCAATGGCGAATTCCCTCGAACAATAATATTGTTGCGCTCGTCATCGGCGGTCATAACGCCGGCAAATGCACTCACCATGCGGGCAGGGTCGTAGTAGCCCGCGGCGTAACGGCTTGCATCGTCGGTCGTGAGCTGTCGCGCACTAACGGCGGCCATTGAATTCAGGGGCATGCCTTTTTGTTGGTCTGCCTTAACAACAACCTCGTTGAGATTGAATATCGATTCGCGCATTTCAACATTCAAAAAAGTTTCTTTTCCGGAAATCACCAAAATGTTGAGTGCATTGGATTCCTCATAACCCACATAGGAGAATTCAAAGCTTTGCCTGCCGATCGGTACTTTGAACGAAAACATGCCATTTACATCCGAAAAAGTTCCCCGTAAAGTATCGCCGATCAAAACAACACTTACGCCAACCAACGGTACCTTACTTTCCTTATCAACCACTTTGCCCTTGATGATTTGTGTGAGGATTTTGTCGCTTTTCATCGCTTCCGCTTCGGAATTTTTTTTTGAAAGCAGTACATCATTGCCAACAACCTTGTAAGCAATTTCAGTATCGTCGAACAACGTGGATAAGATCTGTTCGATGGACTCCCGGGTTGCCCGGATAGTAACTTTCCGTTCTTTTAATATTTTGTTTAAATCAATGCTATGCGAAAACCGATACGTTGTTTGCTTTTTTATTTCATCGAGCACTGTGGTCACTGGCACCTCCTCCAGGTTTAGACTGATTGACTCACTTTGAGCGGCTGATGGCACGCTTGAGAGGGTTATCATAAAGCAGGTCAACATCCAGTACCACATCAGTGCAAGCTGCGTTGTTGCGAATATTGGTCTCATAGTTGGTTATTGATTAAACCCCGTAATGAAAACTTCTTCGCCTTGCACGACATACTTGATGGGAGCAATAAAACTCAACATCTCCAGCACTTCGTCAAGCGGCTGACCTTTCCGGAAATTGAAATTGTACGCCGTACGATCAACTTTGGAACTGTCGAATACAAAACGCACCTGATATAACTCTGAATGCTTCCCGGCGATGTTGCCTAATGTTGTATTGGTGAACGAAACCGTTCCCTGACGCCACGCAATATATTGCTCAACATCCACCACGTTTACTGAAAGATATTGACTGGCATTATCAAACGCGCCCATCTGTCCAGGGGTTAGCACCGCCAGGTTGTCGCCTTTTTTATTTTGGATGATAACGCGCCCTGTCACGAGCGTAGTCTCTGTCTTTTTCTCTGAAGAAAGGATATTGAACGAAGTCCCTAAAACTTTGACCTGAACAGCATCCGTCTTCACTATGAAAGGGTGTAGCGAATCGTGGGCTACCTCAAAATATCCTTCGCCCCTGAGGTGAACCATTCGTTCGTCGTGTGAAAATTCTTTAGGGTAAGATATGCTACTGTTGCTGTTTAGCCATACCCGGCTTCCATCGACTAAAGTGACAAGCCTGCTGCTATCGGTTTGCGTTACTGAGATGGTCATAAGCCTTCCATCTCGAGTCTGACGCTGATACGAGATATAGAGGAAAACCGATAAAGTCGACGTGAAAATGAACACTGCGGCATATTTGGCAAGCCTGAAGAAAACTCTCTTTTGTATTCGCGACTCCGCATCATTAAGTTTGTTGTTAAACGTCGACATTGCCCTGCCTATCTGTTCCTCGGTGCCGAATCGTTTTACATGTCGGTAATTCCACAATGCTTTTTGTTCGTAGAAAAGCTTTTTGTTTTCGTAGGACTTCTGGAGCCATTCACGGAGAATGGCCTCCTCTTCCAGGGAGCATTCTCCCCGAAAGTATCTGATCATCATTTGTTCATCCATGTGTCTCGGTATTATACATGCCATTGATATGACAAGTGAGGATCAAAAAACCGCTATACACTCGAAAAAAAAATAGTACTATTTATCCCCCAATATGTTTTGTGACAGTTCAACTTATTGAAGTTATTTTACAACGTGGATGAATTTTAGAAATCCCAATGTCAGAAGATCTGTCAGGCAACTATCGAATACATCCGTTTAAAATCGACAGGGCGTCATTCAATGACCTTTTCAGGGATCACTACCCAAATCTTAAGGCGTATGCCTGCCTGTTTGTGGACAATGAAACTGCGGAAGACATTGTCCAGGATTTATTTATTTACGTTTGGGAGAACAGGCAAACCATCACGATACACACATCTATTACAAGTTATCTTTTCAAAGCCGCATATGCACGATGTCTCAACCACATCAATCGCCAAAAAATGCTTGATTTGAAACACCGGCATATTGAGAATGAACTGAAAGACTTTGAGGCGAGCTTCCTTGACCCCGACAAAAACGAGGTTATTCAGAAGTTATACATGAGCGAATTGCAAAACGACATCGACCGGGCTGTCGAAAGTCTTCCTCAAAAGTGCCGTGAAGTATTTACGTTAAGTTATATCATGGATATGAAAAACCGCGACATCAGT
This sequence comes from Chryseolinea sp., assembly GCA_035316905.1. Classification (GTDB taxonomy): domain Bacteria; phylum Bacteroidota; class Bacteroidia; order Cytophagales; family Cyclobacteriaceae; genus Chryseolinea. The sequence continues at coordinate 11,981 of DATHIE010000862.1, forward strand.
AAGTTTCTTGACATTTCGGTGAGCACAGTTGAGAAACATGTCGCCCATGCGTTGAGGGCGCTCAGAGAATTGCTTAAAAATAAGATTGTAGTGCTGTTTGTTGCGTTGTTTGTTAAGTAGCACTCGATGAACTTGTCGGAGCCATTTGCAAACAGTAGTTACCTTATTGTTTATTGATTTGTGGATTTAGTGATTGATTGATTCCCTTGCCGCCTGAGGGTTTGTGAACACAACTGCATTGCCCGATATAGCCCCGAGTTCTCGGGTGACGTCGGGACACTGATTTCCACAACATGGCATAATAAGCTATTTTACGAAGCCAAACGACTAACGAGCGCCATTCTTAATGAAGAAACTGATTACCAATCTTACTTTTTGGGTCCTATTAGCAATAACGGCTGGCATATTGGTGGGACATTTCGCTACTGAATTTACGCTGTATCCTGTATTGGAAAGCGCTTTCAGAACAAGATTCCTGGGACAAGAAATAAAGTTTGGAGTCACACTCAGTGAATTTTTGGGAGATTGTTTTATCAATCTCGTCAAACTGTTCATCAACCCCATCATTTTCCTGACTATTACCCTTGGTATTGTAAGCATGGGTGATTTGAAAAAAGTAGGGCGCGTGGGCGCAAAGGCACTGTTGTATTTTGAAGTGGTCACTACGTTTGCCCTGATCGTGGGAGTCGCAGTTGCCCTCATTATTAAACCAGGCAGTGGCATTGATACTTCTTCTGTTCAGGGAGGAGATGTGTCCAGGTACACCAGCGGCGGGGCATTCAGTTTTTGGAATTTTCTTCGCGATAATTCCACCTTGCAAACCTTACTCGTTGCCTGCTTAACAGGCGTTGTTCTCAATTACTACTCCAGGAAAGAAAGAATAGTTTCGACGCTCCAAAAGATCTCGAAATATGTGTTTAAAGGATTGCATAAAATAATGCTGCTGGCGCCAATTGGAGCATTTGGCGGTATGTCCTTTACCATAAGCAAGTATGGTATTGAAGCGCTTTATCCTTTGGCGAAGCTGATGGGTACTGTGTACACCACCATGGCTATTTTTATTTTTGTGGTCTTGAATTTGGTGCTTCGAATGTATCACGTCAGTCTTATCGGTTTTCTGAAATACATACGTGAAGAATTGCTGGTAGTGTTGGGGACATCCTCTTCTGAAGCAGGGTTGCCATCCTTAATGGAAAAACTGGAACGGATGGGCTGCTCCAAACCCGTTGTTGGATTGGTGGTACCGGCCGGTTATTCTTTTAATCTGGATGGAACCACTATCTATCTTTCCATGGCTATGATATTCCTGGCACAGGCCTTCAATGTAGTATTGACCTGGGAACAGATCGCGCTTATTATCGGAATACTCATGTTAACGTCAAAGGGAGCGGCCGGTGTGACAGGCAGTGGCTTCATAGTATTAGCCTCAACGCTCACCAGCGTTAAAGTAATTCCGATAGAAGGGTTGGCATTATTGCTAGGTGTGGACAGATTTATGTCTGAATCAAGAGCGATCACCAATTTCATTGGGAACGGCATAGCCACTATCTGGCTTGCCAACAATGAAAAGGAATTTGATCGTGATAAAATGAAAAGGGCATTCGCCAGAGTAGACGAAACAGAGAATATTGTTTCTGACAATCTTCGCAATTCGACAATCGAATAAGCGTAGTGGGATTTGAAGAGTGATTGGTTGAAGTATAGAAAGAACTATCCGTTCTGATTTCAAACAATGGGCTTTGCGAACCCTTGCGTTCCTCGCGTCCTTGCTTGCCCGAAGTCTTGCGAAGGAGGGCGGTGAAAAAAGGGCACACTGCATGACTTCATTTACCGCAGAGACGCAAGGAACGCAAAGCATTGGAATAGTTACTGTAATTTTTTCGATGTTGTTAAGAGAATTCACCAGGTATCACTCTTTTAACTAGTTTTACTGACTATGAACAATATCGAACTCGAAGAAATCACGCTGATCGGCTTATCCCTGGGAACAACGACAACCAACGCTAACGGACAGTCCGGCAAAGACTGTGGAACTCTCTGGCAGAAATTTGAAAAGGGAAACTATGCTGCAACTATTCCCCAAAAATTGACTAATGAAATAGTTGCCGTGTATCACAGATACGAAGCGACTTCACAAAACCTTTTTCTTATTTTATTGGCGTGAAAGTAAAACCGGATACTGAAATTCCACAAGGCTTAGAGAAGTTATCTATTCCAAAAGCATCCTATCAAAAAATTGTTGCAAAGGGAACAATGCCCGATTGCGTCGCTAACACATGGAAAGACATATGGAATTCACCTATTGCAAGAGCATACCGCTCTGACTTTGAAATTTATGACGACCGAAGCAAAGATTGGAGCAATGCAGAAGTGGATATTTTTATTTCGGTGAATTGAATGGTAGATGCCAGCGCGACTGACATTGGCTGAGGCGTCGCGGCTATCAATAATCCTTTTGCCAATCCCTATTCATATTTTAACGTATTGACTGGATACGTTTTCGCTGTTTGAGGTCAGACT
>DATHIE010000863.1:0-7450 GCA_035316905.1 Chryseolinea sp.
AACAACACAGTTTGCCATCTCGATCTTTGTTGTGGTTTGTACATTGTTTATGCAAGACCAGATCAATTTTGTCCGGAATAAGGAATTGGGCTTTGACAAGGATAATGTAGTGGTTCTGCCGATACAGGATACGTTAGTTCAAAATCAACTTAGTGGCATCAAGGCTGATTTTTTGCAAAATCCACGAATCACAGCAGCAACTACCAGCTACAATGTGCCGGGAATGAATGTTGGCGGTGGAAGCGTGATGTGGGCTGAGGGTAAGGAAGGGATGAAGCAGCAGGCATTTGCATTAATGTTCGTGGGAGAAGATTACTTCAAGACCATGGGTATTAATTTGATCGAAGGTCGTGATTTTCAATCAGGTCCGAATGCGGATGTTGAGGATGTATTCATTGCCAATGAGGCGACAGTCAAGCTCATGGGATGGGGCGATGACGCAATAGGTAAGAAAGTGAAATGGTTTCATGCTGAAAAAGATGGGCAGGTAATAGGTGTGGTCAAGGACTTTAACTTTAGCTCGCTGCACAATCCGGTTGAGCCTTTACTTATTGTCAAGACACGGGAGGAGGGCGGTTTTCTCCATCTGAAAGTGAAAGGGGAAAATTTACCTGAGACGATGGAATTGATCAAGAACAAATGGGCAAGGTTTGATCCCAATCATCCTTATGAGTATTTTTTTGTTGACCAACGCTTCAACGAGCAATACAAGCAGGATGAGGTGCAGTACAAACTTTTATCTGGACTCTCGTACGTATGTATCTTTATATCGCTGCTGGGACTGTTAGGATTGTCGGCATTCACTGCAGCTCAACGTACGAAGGAAATAGGAGTACGTAAAGTACACGGTGCATCTATACCTAACATTATTTTTCTTCTGTACAAGGATGTGATGTACCTGGTCCTTATCGCGGCAGTATTAATCATTCCCATAGCCTACTATATTATTACCGAATGGATGGGCAACTTTGCGTACAGGACCGAGTTGAACTACGTCACCTTTATTGCAGTGGCGGCATTTGCCATGCTGTTTGCTTTCCTAACGGTCGCGTTTCATTCGTTGAAGACTGCAAGAATGAATCCTGTACAATCTTTGAAATATGAATAATGATCAATATCAGATTTCAAGCAGGGCAGAATAAATGTTTGCTCCGTGATATTTTGAAGGTGTTGATCCAATTTTTGTGATCGATGCCATACCAATTCCATCTACAAGGTGCTGAAGCGACTGATAACTGATGGGATAAGGCACCCAGGGATTTGGTGTATCCCTATCGTATTCAATGATCACAATTCTCGCCGATAACTTAACGGTTTGCCTGATCTTCGCCATGAAGGCAACTTTGTCATTTACAAAGTGGAGGGCATTTGCCATCAGTACTCCATCAAGCGGTTCCACCTCTATTGGGTCGTTTACAAAATCGATCGTCACTTTGTTAAGTACTATCTGTTTGGATGGGAGGGCAATGCTGTCCAATGCTTTTGTCTCCTGATCGATTGCATAGATAGTGCTTCCAGCAGGCAAGATGGTCGACAAGGCCCTTGTGAATAGCCCGGTGCCGGCGCCGAGATCTGCCCAAACCTGCGGTATAGTGGCAGGTGGTATACCCTTTTTTATTAACGTTATGGCGGTGCTTAGTTCCAACAAATGCAAGTTACAATGATCAATGACCAATGACCAATGATCGGTTCTCTTCTTCTGTCTTCGCCGTTTCTTCTTGACAGCCTTTAAAAAAAACTGAACAGATCCGAACAATTATGTCCGGAGCCGGACTTTTTTAAAAACAAACAAAACCTTTTTCCTATATTAGTTGTATATACAACTAGTTTATGAAGGCCCCGAATTCACTGTCGACCAATATAATTTACCTGTGTGGCGAATTCTCTCATTTGTTTCACCAGATGTTGACGAGGGAGTTCAAGGAAAACGGCATTGGTGTTACCGTGGAGCAGTTTTCTGTTCTGGCCATGCTTTTTTACCAGAATGGTCTTAGCCAACAGGAGATAAGCGACGTACTCGGAAGAGATAAAACGACTGTAGCACGTGTGATATCCATCATGGAAAGAGATAACATGGTGACGCGTGTCACAAATGAAAATGACAACCGTGGCAAGCTGATCTACCTTACAAGAAAGGGGCGATCAATACAACAAAAAGCTGTGGGTGTCTCTGGGAAGTTATATCTGAGAGCAATTTCAAACTTAAAAGAATCCGAGTTGAAGGCGGCGATAAAGGTCATGACGTCTATGACCGCTAATCTTTCTAAAACCGAAAAAATTAAGTGACAAAAAATCAATAAAAGAAAGCATATGAAAATTCTTAAATTCTTTTTGCTATGGCTTGTTCTTGCCATCGTGATGTTGTTTACCTGGTCCTTTGGCTTTGTTGCGGGCAATGTGATAACAAACACGTCGCCACCGGCCGGAGGTGACCCGATACTAGCGTTTTATTACTTTATGGGCGTGTGCGTATTCAATTCATTTTTGTTGAGCGTGCTTTTCTGGCTGACAAGAATTTATTCTGGAATAAGCAAAATAATCGGACTGTTCAGTTTCTGTTTCATTATTCAGTTCGTTCTGATGCAAATGGAATCAATGTTCTTTGGCGACGGCATTGGAATACAAAATCCGCAGGTGGCCAGTATAATCATCGCGGGTTTTATCGTGTCAACGGCAACCGTCCTTGTCGGCGTCGCAATTGTCGGTAAGATGTCACGCGAACCCAAGCAACAATTTACCCTGGTTGTAAATGAATGGCGTCCATTTGTCGTGCCATTTCTGTTATTGTCATGCATTGTTTACCCACTAATCTACCTGACCTTCGGATACTACATTGCATGGCAAAACGAAAATCTCAGAATTTTCTACACGAAATCTTCAGAGTTGACCTCATTCTTTCACCAGGGTGCAGGCTCATTGGCGGATGGACTCTATTTCTTTCAAATTTTGCGTGCCGCTATTTGGGTGATAGCGACGATCCCCCTGGTGATCATGCTCCGTCATTTGAAGGGATACTATCTGCTGGTCGGTCTCCTTACGTCATTACTCCCGGCCACACAGTTGTTCATTCCCAACCCATATATGCCCCAGGAGATAGCAATGATTCACTTCGTCGAAACGGCGTCTTCCAATTTTATCTGGGGAGCGGTCATTGCGATCGTGGTTAATAAATATCTACCGGTCGGACAACGTGACAACATGCATTCCGTATTGGGAAAAACCGCATGATAACGGAGCGTGGTGCCGTTCGAATAATTTTAATGACGAACGTCAAGAGAGAATTGCATTTCAACGGCGAGGTTATTCTCTTTATCAAAAGATTGAAACTTACTTTGGTATATTTAGTTTGACCTAATCGTGGAGGATTGATCAACTCAATTTTTGTAACTTCACTTAGTAGGGATTTTTCAGAAAGTAATCGAATTGTTTAATTTGAAATCAATGAGATGACACATCAATTGAATATATTCTTGCTGCTGTTTGGTGCTCTTCAAGGAGGATTGTTGAGCCTATTGTTGTTCAGAAACCGACGGCGACACCTGGCCAATACCTATTTTGCGTTTTTTATTACGGTCGTGGGCCTTCAATTGATCTTCAAGGTGATAACGAAGTCCTGGTTAATGGGTCACGCGAGCTTTGCGTACAACGTATCTTATAGTTTTCCTTACCTGATCGGTCCGCTCCTTTATTTATACATCAAGGCTCGAAAGGAAAATATATTTAGTAAGAAGGACCTTCTTCATTTTATTCCTTTTGGAATCTCGATGATGGGCGTAGCACTCTCGATGTTATTTTGGTTTAACGTGCTGCAATTTCATTCTTATGTGGATGCGGCACTGCAGATAACGTCGCTTTGCGCTTATGGATTTGCCGCTTACAGATTGGGCAATACGGAGCTTCGGCCTTTTATAATTATGGTTGCAGTCTCCGAAGCTATAATAGCAGTTACGCTGGCAGTGATGCATGTGTACTACCCCGATTTTCCGGACATTCGGATGCTATTCCTGGTCTTAACTGCGTTAATTTATTGGATAAGCTACCAGGCTATGTCGAAACCTGACCTCTTTATCGAGGGGGAGACGTTGCCGGTAGTGTCGATTGGATTTTCAAAAAATCCAAAGTATGCGCACTCGAGTTTGAAAGACACTGAAGCGAAACGAATCGAGGAGGCGCTTCATTCTATTATGAATAGGGACAAGCTCTACTTAGAAAGCGACCTGACAATAGACACCCTTGCGAATAAGTTGGGAACTTCGCGACATCACTTGTCACAGGTCCTCAATGAAAGGATTAAAAAGACCTATGGGGACTTTATAACAGACCTTCGGCTTGAAGAGTCGTGTCGTCGGCTAAGCAACCGGGCAAATTACCGTTTTACGATTGCTGCCGTAGCGCTGGATTCCGGATTCAGTTCGGTTTCTAGCTTCAACGATGTCTTCAAGAAAAGATACGGCATGACACCATCCAAGTTTCGGGATGAGCATCTCAATAAGATGAGCGCTTAGTTGATAAGGAGATAAGGAGCTAAGGAAATATGGAAATAGGGAGTGAGGAAAAAGGAGGGATGGATGACCTTATTGCCCTATCACCTTATCACCTTTAATTGACCAACGGCGGATCATGAGAATCAATGGTTTTAATGCTGCCATCCGGATTATGGATAAGCTGCGTTACTTTGATACTTCTCAGGTGAGTTTGTCCTCCCGACAATACGCTGTCATGATAAAAAAGATACCACTTACCCTTGAATTGTACGATAGAATGATGGTTAGTCCAGCCGACCACTGGATTTAATATTACTCCCTTATACGTGAATGGGCCGGTGGGACTATCTCCCGTGGCATAGGCGATAAAATGGGTGTCGCCAGTTGAGTAAGAGAAATAGTACTTGCCATTGTACTTGTGCATCCAGGATGCCTCGAAGAAACGTCTGTTGTGATCTTTACCAGGTAATGGTTTACCGGCTTCATCGAGGATTTGAATTTCCCGGACAGGTTCGGCAAAACTCAACATGTTTTTACTCATGCGCGCGACCCTCGGACTAATTGCGGGTGCGTCGTCCTTTTGCAGGTCCGTCTTCGAGCCGTTGGCGTCGAACTTTCCTGTAGCCCATCGTTGCAACTGGCCGCCCCAGATACCGCCGAAGTACATGTACGACTTTCCATCTTCATCGGTAAAGACAGCGGGGTCAATGCTATAACTGCCCGTAATGGGTTTTGCTTCCGCTTTAAAAGGTCCGGACGGTGAGTCGCTCGTAGCTACCCCGATCCTAAACACATCATTCTTATCCTTTGCCGGAAAGTATAAGTAATACTTGTTGTTCGCGAATGCTGCATCCGGTGCCCAGAGCTGGCGGCCTGCCCAGGGAATATCTTTTATATCAAGGGCAATGCCGTGATCAGTTACATGAGCTCCAACGCTGTCCATGGAAAGGACGTGATAATCTTTCATATCAAAATGCCCACCTTCATCATCCTGTGGAACGTTGGACTCAATATCATGCGAGGGATAGATGAACAGCTTACCATCAAATATGTGAGCAGATGGATCTGCAGTATAGATATGTGATACCAGGGGTTGTGAGATCGGCGTAGGTTTCTTAGGTACCGAATCGGCCACAGCTGTGGTATCAGCCGTTGCTTCTTCAGCCTGCTTTTTACAGGAAATTAATGTTGCGACGATTAAAACGAGAACGATTAATCCGTTCGGGAACAGTTTTGATTCCATCATTTGGTGAGGTTAGCAAATTTTAAATAATAAGCCTAAATTAATATTCATCGACCAAAGGCATAACACCTCTGCAGCTAGTTAAATATCCACTAAAAGATAGCAGTGATCCATTTAATGAGCTATTGTCATGGGGAAATTTTTAATTCGCATTTCCGGGATGCTTTGTAGGGAGGTAACCGCAACAATTACCTATGGAATCTAAGTCTAGCAATCGCGCTGACCGCCGTTCTTTTCTTGGCACGCTAGCCACAGGAGCTGCGGCTTTTAGCCTCACGCCAATTGTAGCGGCTGGCGGGAACATGCTGACGCCAAGCGGCCAGGAGGGTTCACAACTTGACGCCTGGTTCCATTCAATAAAAGGCAAACATCGGATGGTTTTCGACGCTGTCACCGCCAACGATGGTTTTTCCGTGATATGGAGTTACACGTTCATGACCACTCACAACCAGACCGGTACTGCCGATAATGATCTTACTGCCATGGTAGTGTTACGGAGCAAAGCAATTCCGTTGGCATTCGACGATAAGATCTGGGCAAAATTCAAGCTGGGTAAAATGTTCAAGCTGGTTGACTATGACACCAACGCATCGGCAGAACGGAATTTGTACTGGAGCCCGAAGTCTGGAGAGATGCCGGAAGAAGGGATGTCGATCAAAGCACTAATGGAACGAGGGGCGAAGTTCTGCGTTTGCGAGACGGCGATCAAAATGACTGCACGGATGTATGCGAGGGGCAAAGGTTCGGATGCGGAAGAAGTAAAAAAAGAGTGGATTGCGGGTATCCTTCCTGGTATCCAGGTAGTACCCTCGGGAGTTTGGGCTGTTAACCTGGCCCAGGAAAATGGTTGTTCGTATTGTTCAGCGGGCTGAGTATTCACTCCAGAGGCTATGCTTGGTTGAATTTTTAAGAACACTTGTATTAAATAGATTTTTTCTATCAAACGTTAAAAAATTTTAGCTATGAAAAAGTTTACGACTACTCTGTTTTGTTTGTTGCTATTTTCATTTTACGCCAATTCACAAGGATGTATTGCTATTCGTAATCTTACGGGTTTTGGGCAATTCAGTTTGCCAGAGTATAATGAAGAGCCAATCAAGTGGCTCGTTAACGTTAACACCAGGTATTCTGAATTCGATAACGTCTATCAAGGCAGTGAGGAAGTTCCGACGGCCCCGGAAGATGGACCATACAGTAGCACTTACATTCTCGATTTCGCAATTACAAGGAATTTCGACAAGGGGTGGTCAATGACTATTGATGTGCCTTTCATGGCAGCGAGCCGTGAGACCTATCAAGAACATGGTGGTCCAAGCGGTGATCATGTCAAACACACCACAAGTTCTTGGGGGATAGGAGACATCAGGGTAACTGCGTACAAATGGTTATTCGACGTAACAAAGCCACATAGGGGAAATGTGCAGGTCGGCTTAGGTCTGAAGTTGCCTACAGGAGACTATAGATACCAGGATTATTTTTACAAGACGACCGGAAAAGTGCTGGCCCCGGTAAACCCAACTGTTCAGCTTGGCGATGGTGGCACAGGAATTTCCACTGAAATAAATGCATTTTATACGCTCACGAGCAAAGCAAGTCTTTATGGAAACATCTTCTATCTAATAAGTCCCAGAGATCAAAACGGAACATCGACGACGACGGGCAATCCAGCAAATGCGAATCAAATTGCAGCTACGCAAGACGTAACAAGCGTGCCAGATGCATT
>DATHIE010000864.1:0-2429 GCA_035316905.1 Chryseolinea sp.
CGATACATAACAAAACGTCATACCCTGGTTCAGCTTCGACAGAGTTTCTGCTACATGGACAGTGAGATCATAGGTGAGCCGGTGGTATTGAGGCTCTTTCATCCCGACGGACGATACTCCAAGGCAAAAAAAGCACGCATCATAATTCACGAGTTGTGATTCTATGGGATTTAGGTTCTGAAAATTTAAGTGGATGATCTCCTTCAGTTTCGCATGAGAAACTCCACATGGCTTTCGGTTGATCACCAATACCTGTTCAACGTCAGGATGCTGAAGACATTCGTGCAAGACTCCTTCTCCCACCATTCCGGTTGCCCCGGTAACAATAACTCGCATAATTGTGATGATTTATGATGACGTACGATCCCTATTCCCTTATGCCCTTATTTCTTCAATCGCCCTTCAATTATTAACTTTATTCCGGCGCTGGTTTAGACTCACATTTGTCGGCTAGCTTACAAATACGTAACTATCCAACCCATTGCGGAACCGGCGCACTGATATAGACGTTTGTTGAATTAAATATTGTAGCAGAAAGATAATTTTTATAATAAAATGAAATCCATTCTCACCCTGGCGATCGTAGTTCTTTTGTACGGCAGCATGTCGGCACAAACCCCAAAACCTTCTGGGCAGAAGAACAACCCATATTATTCCAATAAAGATACAACACATCTCAAAGTGTCCGACGCTGAGTGGAAGAAGATCCTTCCACCTGACCTTTACGCTGTGGCGAGAGAACAAGACACCGAACGCGCCTTTACTGGCCAGTATTGGAATGCCGACATAAAGGGAACTTACTATTGCGCCGTTTGTGGTAATGCCTTGTTCAGATCTGACGCCAAGTTTGCCAGCAACTGCGGATGGCCCAGCTTCTTTGAAGCGATCCGGAAGAATAGCGTTATTTATAAGACAGATAATTCTTATGGAATGGAACGGATCGAAGTGAACTGCGCGCGATGCGATTCACACCTGGGTCACATTTTTGACGATGGGCCAGCACCCACCTATAAGAGATTTTGTATGAATTCGGTGTCGCTGGATTTCGTTCCGGGGCTCAAGGCCAGTAAAAATTAAGCAACCTGTTTCTTATAAATGTATAATCCTTAACCTGGTCCTTCCTCCCATCTTTATTCTATTGCCAATTAGTATTCTTGCCAAAAGTCCGGCACCTATTAATGAACTGCTTATTATCAACGTGTTTGGGTCAAGCTCACCCGTGTTTATAACGTCCAACAATAGGCAACCAGCTCCACCAAGCAGGAAGAGTTGCTCGATTTTATATCTCAGCCACCACCTTGTCTTTCTGTCTATATAAAGGCTCGAGATTTCATCAACTGCTACTTCAAAACCTTTAAACACAATGACAGTATCTTTAAAGTATAGAATTTCGCCTGAGATCTTATCCTTATCTCCATTTAATCTAAAGGAAATTTCATCTCCTGGTTTATAGTACACATTCTTGTGCTTGTTTCTTTTTTGCAACATCAAAAGCGTCCGCTGTGCCAGGCAGTGAGTACACAATGCGGATAACAATAGTGAGCATAACAGCTTCGTCATTCGGACAGGAGTGGATACACCTGATAAATGATGTTCGTAGTGAATAATAAGTTTTAACTGATCTCTTTCATTATGCAGAACACCTCGTACCGGCAATTGGCAGGGTGGGCGAAGGTTGTTTTTGATTCATTGCAAATTTTCAATATCGCATCGGAAGGTAGACATCAAAACAATCCATAATCAATAGACTAATGGTAACCGTTGGCCTGGGGAACACTATTTGTCGATGAGATTAATTATATGGATATTTCATCACAAAATGTTGCCCATTAATTAGACTCAAATCCTATGCGATTTTTCTTATTCCTGACTTTCACGCTCTCAATTGTGAAATACTCTTCCGCACAAACACTCAACTGGGTAGGCCTAATTGACAGATTACGTCCAAATTCAGTGCACGCTGATGAAAATGGTAATGTCTATACAACAGGGATGTTTCGGGGCACAATTGATTTCGATCCGGGCCCAAACGAAACTATTCTTTCGGCATTAGGAGCCTCGGACGCAATATACGTTCAGAAGATTGATGCATTCGGCAACATTGTATGGGCAAAACATCTAGTGGGTGGTATAAATGGTGAAGGCTTTTCTGTGGCGACAGACGATGCTGCAAATGTCTATGTCATTGGTTACTTCCGGGGAACGTACGACTTTGACCCTGGACCTGCCACATTTAATTTCTCCACCCCAACTTCGTATGACTTGTTTATCCTGAAATTGGATGCTAACGGCAATCTGGTTTGGGCTAAGCAGCTCAGAAATGTTTACGATGGCACACCCTCTGCGTCAATAGCTGTCGATGGCGATGGCAATGTCTATTGCACAGGACTTTTCAAGGGTGTTGTAGATTTTGATCCTGGCGACGGTGA
>DATHIE010000865.1:0-10305 GCA_035316905.1 Chryseolinea sp.
AGTTGTATCCATGGATATCGTCAACATATCCATTTCCGTCATCGTCAACATTGGGCAATCCATTCAATTCCCGTGCATTAGTCCAGATATTTTCTTTCAGGTCGGGATGGTTTACGTCGACGCCTTGATCGTGAACTGACACAATGATGTTGTTCGCGCCCGCGGTGGTTGTCCACGCTTCGAACACATTGATGTCTGCTCCCGCGTGACCTGTTTGTCCGGTGTTTTCATAGTGCCATTGATCCTTTAACATCGGATCATTGAATGGCAGCGTTGCCATCGTTGATGTGTTGTCGTTGAATTTGGTGACGTTGAATGGAGCGATCCGTTTTTCACGTTCCACCTCCGCGACAGTTACCTCTTTCAGCTGTTTGAATTTTGCGACAGCGGTTTTTGGGTCCACATCTTCAGCAATCTCGACTACATACCAAAGATGAAGTCCATGTTTCCGGAGCTTACTTTCGTTTTTAGCATCATAGGGAAAGAGTCGATACATATTTGTTGCTGACGCCGACTCAGCAGCCTGATCGACTGCAGCGATACCCGTGGTCAGCTTGCCACTTCGTGCATTCACCTGTATCCGGCCAAGCGAAGTTGAAGTTGTTGTCGAGAACTTCACTTTTATCATCCCTTTTCGGACGCCGTTGTGATATTCCTGCGTCCAACCAATGAGGCAGGATGCGAGAAGCACCGCAATGACAAGTACTCTTCTTAAAATGTTTAGTAAATAATTATGCATAGGGTTAGGTTAAATGAGTTTCGTTTGATCTTGCCTGCGTGGTTTTGCAGGCTTTGGCGTATCAGACGCGTTGGTGTCACCAGTGTCTTCGCTGGATTTATCCATTGAAGTAATTATCTTCTTCAGGGCGTCCTGCTGAAGCTTTCGCTTTTCCATTAAGTCGATGATAATCTGCTCATCCGGCTGGTCACCGTTCTTGGGTGTACCAGGATGAAGAGGAATTTTTTCCTTTTTGCTCATAACAGTTCTGATGTGTTCGAGCAAGTACGACGAGAACTGTTGAAGACAAACCAGAAAGAATAGCTACAAAATCACTACAACTACCCTAAAGTGATCCTAACAAAATCACTACAAGGGATAAAAGACGGATTTCAGAAGGTTTTTCTTAGGTGCGCGATAAAACCACGTGTCTAAACATGCGTGGCAGGTCTATCAAGTTGCGCCAGAAAGGTTACCAGATTGTGATCAGTGCCGGTCAGGTTCAGCTTTTTGCGCAGGCGAGTGCGCGCGACATCGATGGATTTTGCGTTCTGATGAGTAATGGCTGAAATCTCCTTTGTGGTCATGTTCAGCTTAAGAAATGCGCACAACCGTATCTCGCTAGGCGTGAGGTCCGGGAATTTTTCATTGAGGGTCTTGTAAAAGTGTTCGTGTACCTGTTGGAAGCGGAATTCAAATTCCTGCCAAAGTTCAGGCTGCAGGTTTGATTGAAGATCGAGAACAACTTTCTGTACGGCTGCTTGCGAAAGAGGTGCAACCTGTTCCTTTATTTCCAGTAGCTTTTCGGAAATATGGTTGATCAGCTCGTTCTTATTCAGGAGATACATAATGTTAGCGGCGAGCTCCTTGTCTTTTATGGCAAGGTCATTTTTAAGATTGATCTTTTCCAGGTTTAAGTGCGCCTGTTCAAGCTGCGATCGTCTTGTTTTGTTGCGCTGCAGAAAGAACAATAGTGTAACTATGATTAGTAAGAGAAATACACCACTGCCACCCATCCAATAGTACCATTCTCGTTCTTGCTGTTCTGCTGCCAGCTGACTTTGCTTTTTGTCGAACTCAAACTGCATTTCGAGTTGAGTGATCTTCCTGGTGCTCTCTTCATTGAACAAACTGTCTTTCACACGCCTGTTGAGTTCCAATGCTGCTAATGCATCCTTATACGCGCCCCTTTCTTTGTAGGCAATGGTAAGAAGTTCTGATGACGACTCTACAGTTTCCCACAATCCGATCTCTTCACCAAATACAATCGCCTTCTTCAAGTAAAATTCCGCAGAGTCGAAGTTTTTCAATTGATTAAAATAGAATTGTCCGATGTTGTGATAAGACCGGGTTAATCCGAATTTGTTGTTTTGATTTTTGCGCAGCTCCATTGCCTCCCCATAATGTTTAAAGGCGAGATCATTGTTACCAAGGTCTTTAAAGAGTGTTCCCTGGTTATTAAGAATGTTAGCAATGACTTCAGGATCGTTGGCATCGCGGGCCAGCAAAAGAGCTTCATTGTAGTAGCGTCCAGCGTCTTCGTAACGTTTCGTTTCATCATAGACAACTCCAATGTTGTTGAGAAGATTGGCCTTTCGGACCTTCGATCTCTTGTCGCCGGCCTTGATGGATGGAAACTCATCCAGCGCTTTCAAATATTGAGTCAGTGCTCCATCATAGTTGCGTTGGTAATAGTGAATTATACCAACGTTGCCTTGAGAAGCCGAAAGCGATATTGAGTCCGAAAGTTTTTGCGCGCCCTGGATGGCAGCTTGGTAGAACTGCATCGCCCGCGCATAGTTTCCAAGATGCAGATAAGCATTTGCCTGGTGTATATTCGCTTGCGTCAGCAAGGAGTCTGATTTCAATCGTGCCGCGAGCTTCAGGGATTCGGTGGTGTATTCCAGCGCAAGGAATGGGTTGTGCGTAGCTAACTGATCGGCGAGTTGTAGGGTGATAGCTATCCGGTCTTTATCTTCGCTAACCCTTTGAAGCTCATATTGAAGGCTGTCGATAGTGGATGATTGCCCCCAGACAGTTGCATGTAAGCCAAGATTGAGCAAAAAAAGACAGATTATCCTCGATATAGTCACGATCGTTCGGGCCGGCGCTGTAAAACGGTTCGGATGCAAAATAAACAAATTGACATTTTACCCAGCCTGCTATGGGTCAGACAACCTTACATTACTGCCATTCCCATTGATTTTGGAACCTGGAGAAGGCAATTGGGAAGTTATTTTTAGAGGATCAGATCAACCTGTGAGGATGATTACAACCATTGTTTATGTTGACAATGTTCGAAAACTATCCGAAACTTTTGATTCATTGCCGGAAGAACGTTAATTTATACGCCTGTTAAAGCACACTATGCTGAATTGTATCATAGTAGATGATGAACTAAAAAGCCGGGAAAGTCTGAAAATTCTAATCGAGGATTTTTGTGAGGGAGTAACAGTAAAGGCGTTAAGTCAAAACGTCAAAGAGGCTATCGAAGCTATAGATATCCACAAACCCGACGTTGTATTCCTTGACATTCAGCTTCAGCGAGAGACTGGATTCGATCTGTTAAGCCAATTAAAAAACGTTGATTTTGAAGTAATTTTCACTACGGCATTTTCTGAATATGCCATCAAAGCATTTAAGTATTCGGCAATCGACTACCTCCTGAAACCGATTGATATCGAAGAATTGAAGCTTGCATTGACAAAAGTGGAGAAACGAAAAGGGCAGGCAATAGGGGACAGGCTCCAGCAATTGCTTCAAAATCTCAGGGCGGGCACGTCCGATAACTACAAGCTCGCACTACCAACTGCCGACGGCCTGGTATTCGTGAAGGTCAGTGAGATACTGTATTGTGAGGCGTCGAGCAACTACACGGAGATCTTCCTCACCGACAATCGGAAATATGTGGTAAGCAGGACCCTCAAGGAATACGAAGACATGCTGGCTGAGCAAAATTTTTATCGTATACATCACTCTTATCTGATCAACCTGAACGAAATAAAAAAATATGTCCGCGGTGAAGGTGGTTATGTTATCATGAACAACGACAAATCGCTTGATGTATCAAAACGCAAGAAAGAGGGCTTCTTGTCGCGGATTGGCGCAAAAATCTAGGCCATTCAGGCAGCCAATACTTGCCTGCCCGCCGGAGCGTCTCGCGTAGGTGGGAATGTTGTCTTATTGAATATTGAGTGTTGGGTGTTTTTAGAAACCGAACACCTCCGATCAGAATACTCAACATTCAATATATCAACACTCAAGTATTTTTTCACATCTACGCCAAAATCCCTAGAACACTTACTCAATCAAACCCGCCGACTGCTCAATCGTGGTCGCGTATTGCCTGCCCCATCGATAATATTGCATCCTGTTCCCAACCCTACAAAAAAGAATACCCGCTTTATTGAATTGCACACGATTTGAAAGGAACATATGAGATCAGGAGAAGATATTTCAGGCATTCTAATATCCGATGAATCTATTCGCCAAAAACTTCCATCGATCTTTGTCGATTCAATGGTGGTTGATCAACATTTTAACATTGTTGTAATCAGCCAGAACGTCCTGGAATTTCTTGAGTTTAGGGTCGAGGAGATCAGGTATAAAAGCCTTAATTATCTTACCGGCGAACATGACCTGGTTTCCAGTATGAAAAGAGAACTGTCGCAGGGCTATTTCGAGGAAAGAAAGACATTTTTGTTCAGCAAAAGCAATCGAAAGATTACTGTTGGGATATCAGGATTTTACCTGGGCCTGATCAGCGATATCAACGGTTACATTATACTGCGCATTACCAACCTCGACGAGGTTGAAGTTATAAACCAGCAGCTTCAACAAAAGAAAGCTGAACTGGACGACTTCATATACAGGACTGCTCATGACCTTCGCGGCCCTCTTGCCACTATAAAGGGTCTTATTAATCTTCTTAAGATGAAAGAATATGCGGGTGATCTGGACAGATTGCTACCGATGATCGATGCGCATGCGACCAAGCTTGATGAACGATTATTCCAGCTTGTGTACCTGGCGAAAGCTGACCTCGAGGTTAGCGCGCCTTCTGAATCGGTTGACTTTAATGTCATTGAGACTACCCTTCGTCGTATAATCGAACAAAACGCATTCGTTGATTTTCTGGAATTCCATTATAACGCACCAAGCGGAAGGTTGAATGGCGTCAATGAAGTTCTTTTGTCTTCCCTTTTGAGCAACCTTTTATTTCATATTTTGAGCCAGCCCATGAGTTCCCTGGACAGTATAGTCTTCTTCAGAATTAACCGGGAGGATAATATGCTGAAGATCACCGTGGGTACACAGGGGTTCACTACGAGTGACCTGCTGTCCAAAACCCTCCGTAACGACGAGTTCCTTTACACCGACATGGTCAACTATCCGCAGTTCCTCAATTTTTATGCGGTTCAAAAGATAGCCTGGAAGTTGAAGGCACGTGTTCGCATCAATTTCATTTCTTCAGAAAGACAGCGATTTTCCATCCTTGTGCCCATCCAGTAATTATACTTCCTCGCCGGAGCTCAGCCCTTCTTATTCAAACAATTATTGCAACAGGTCAAGCTTTTGATGTTGAGCTGCTAATGCAGGTCACAAATGTCCACCACGAACCACAAGGCGCACACGTATTATTGGCGTTTCACATAGTGATCTCCCGATAGCTATCGGGAGTGTCTCCATTGTGATCGTCGTGACCCTGCATTTATGAAGCTCTTGCTCACCCGGCACTCACATTCCGACACCTGAAGGGATACTGCGAATCAGTGCACACGGTTGCGTTCGCCACATACTCGAATTTCCGCACCATCTAATCATTGGTGATTCCGACGGACGATCAGTTGAATCAATTTTGACATGTAATTAAAAATCAAGATGAAAAAGCTCATAGTGGCAATATTACTGGTGTCTGGGATGACCAAAGTCAAGGCGCAGACTGAAAAACCCGAAATCATCACCGACCGCCCGGATCAAACGGAAGCTCCGTCTTTAGTACCGAAGGGTGCCCTTCAAGTCGAAACCGGATTTGTATTCGAGAAAGACCGGGAAGAAGATGTCGATGTTACCAATTTTGCATACAACACAACGCTCATTAAGTACGGTGTAAACGAGTTCTTCGAACTTCGACTTATAACTGAGTACCTGGGCGAGAATGCAAAAGTTGCTGAAAATCCAACGTCGAAGATTCAAGGATTTAGTCCGTTTGCATTAGGTGTGAAGATCAAGGTTGCGGATGAAAAGGGGTTCTGGCCTCAATCAGCTTTTATTGGTCACATCAACCTAAGATCAGGTTCCGAAGAATTTGTACCAAACTACACGGCAGCCGATTTCAGATTCACATTCGCGCATACGCTGAGTGAAAAATTTGCACTGAGTTATAACCTTGGCGCTGCGTGGGATGGAGAAAGCCCGGAAGCGGCATTCTTGTACACCCTTTCCCTCGGATATGTTATCAACTCCAAAATGGGCGTGTTTGTGGAGAGCTATAGTTTCTTCCCTGAAGAAAGCAAGGCGGATCATCGCGTCGATGCCGGCTTCACCTATAAGTTTTCTCCTGTAATTCAATGGGATATTTCCGGAGGTGTTGGAGTAAGCAGAAATGCGCCCGACTCTTTCTTAAGTACAGGTATATCCTTCAGACTTTTTAAATAATGACTGTTGTTCAGGTATTCAATAAACAATAACCCCCATGAAGAAGACGATTTTAGTTGTTGATGACTTTGCTAGTATACGGGATTTCGTATGTGAGACACTGCAAAGGAAAGGTTATGAGACGCTTGGTGCCGCAAATGGCAATCAGGCCTACGAATTGTTGTCCGATAAGCCCGAGGTCAATCTGGTTCTTACTGATTACAACATGCCCGATTGCACAGGCTTTGAATTATTAAAGAAGATCAAGTCGAACCCGGAGATATCCAAAGTACCCGTAGTTTTTCTGACGACGGAAAGCAATCCGGATAAAATGCGAGCTGCCAAAGAGGCGGGACTCAGCGCATGGATAAAGAAACCATACAGGGCAGAAACGTTTTTCGCTCAGATCGAGAACGCAATAGCTAATGGATAACAATCAGAAACGGTTCGTAGAGGATGCACTCGATCTGCTGAACGAGCTTGACGAAGGTTTGCTTCAACTCGAAGCTAACCCTCAGGCTACAGCACCACTCGAGCAGGTGTTTCGCACCATGCACACCATTAAAGGAGGAGCCAACATGTTTGGTTTCGAAAATATTGGTGAGCTTGCCCATCATCTCGAAACGTTATATGATCTTGTACGCCAGGGAAAAATGCAGGTCAGCGACGGGCTGATAAGCATCACCCTACACGCGTTCGACAAAGTACGCGACTTGATGCGAGAAAAAGATGCAGCCAGAATAGCAAACGCAGAAGAGCTCAAAGACCATCTTAAGATTACAATTGAATTCCTGAAATCGACCGAAGCGGAGTCGATGAAGGTAGCGCAGGCTTCCGTTCAACCCATTTCGAAAAAGGACCAACTCGCTACCTTCTTTATCAGGATCTCTCCAACCGTGAATATGACTACCGATGGTAATCACCCATTGGTGTTCATCATCCAGGATCTTGAAGCTTTAGGTACCGCCAGAACGTACTGTTACAAAAAAACCGACGGAAACATCGCGCATTGGGATGTTTTTCTTTCTACTACAACAGCGCTGGCTGAAGTCGAAACTTATTTCCTTTTCGTCGAGAACGAATGTCAGGTCACTTACACAAAGTTATTGGCTTGCGATCTTTTCGGGTCCGAGGAATTCAAACAACTTATTGAACAGTTCGCTGAAACGCCGGCGAGCCCTGAGGCGCTGATTTCTTTTGCTGAAAAGATCGCTTCAAATTTTAATCAGGACGACGCAGACGACGATGCTGCGACTCCGGGAGCAACACGGAAGAAGTCATTCAACGATACATACATTAAAGTAAGCAAAAGAAAGATCGATGATCTTTTGAATTGGATCAGTGAACTTATCATTCTTCAAGCACAGCTTGTGAACGTTACATCCAGTCTTAACTCGGCTGAGATAACAGAAGTCACCGAACAGCTGGAGCTGGTAACCAATAGTCTTCGTGATACATCACTGGAAATAGGACTGGTTCCTATTGAAACACTGGTTACAAAGTTCAAACGACTGGTGCGCGACCTGTCAAAGTCTCTCGACAAGAAAGTCAACTTCATTTCAGAAGGCACCGAAACCGAGATGGATAAGGATGTTATCGAACTGATGACAGAACCGATGATACACATCATCCGGAATTGCATCGATCACGGTATTGAACATCCTGGCGAACGCAGACAAGCTGGAAAAACGGAACACGGAACAGTGAAGTTGAAGGCATTCAATACAGCATCCTATGTTAACATTGTTATAAGCGACGACGGCATAGGGATTGATAAGGACAAGGTCCTGAAGAAGGCCATTGAAAGAGGACTCGTTGCTTCTGACGCCGTGCTTACGGAGGAGGAAATACTCAATCTCACCTTTCATTCCGGACTCTCCACCGCATCAGCTCTTTCAGATGTATCTGGCCGCGGTGTGGGAATGGATGTGGTCAAACAGAAAATAAATGACCTGCGCGGTTATGTTACCATAAAGAGCACCCAGGGAAAAGGTACATCAATAGACATAAAGCTACCATTGTCACGATCGATCATCGAAGGGCTCCTGGTAAAAGTTGAAAATACCCGGTACGTAGTTCCTTTGAATCTTATTGATCGAATTGACCGCATCTCTTATGACGAATTGGATCGTGGAGATCACGTCAATAAGATGGTGGTGATAAACGAACAGACCCTCTCTGTTTTTTCTCTTCGCCAGAAGTTTCATAGCGAGAGCATTGCTCCAAAAACGACAGACATCATTTCGGTTTCCGTCAATGGGATCCGGAAAGGGATCGCAGTCGACCGGATTGAAGGAAAAATGCAAACTGTGATGAAACCCCTGGGCGATGCCTATCAACAACAGGATTTTATTGCCGGCAGCACAATCCTTGGTGACGGAAGCCTGGCACTGGTGCTGGACCCTTCACGTTTGTTTCAATTATCTGACAACTAACTCCCCAACTTAGAATGAAGAACAATTCAAATGCATATCTAACCTTTGCCCTCGGCGACGAAAAATTCGCCATCCCTGTAGATCATGTACAGGAAGTTGTGGAATTCGGGCAGGTTACAAAGGTCCCCAATGCTCCCGGATACATGCTGGGCATCATAAATCTCAGAGGACGTGTGTTACCCTTGTTAGACACAAAGCTTAAGCTTGGACTCTCGCCCACTGCAATAACGCAGAAGTGCCGCATAATGATATTGGATATCCAGACAGCAGAAGATAAAAACTACCAGATAGGTGCAATGGTTGATTTCGCACGCGAAGTGGTTGAGATCGATGATTCCGAAATACAGGAAGCACCTGAATTTGAAAATCTGAAAACCACGGCCCCAATAACCGGAATCGTGAACAACCACGGTGACATTACTATGATAATGGATATTACAAGGGTCTTCTCAATGAATGACCTGTCAAATCTTAAAATCAC
The DNA here is from genome assembly GCA_035316905.1 of Chryseolinea sp. Lineage (GTDB taxonomy): Bacteria > Bacteroidota > Bacteroidia > Cytophagales > Cyclobacteriaceae > Chryseolinea. The sequence continues at coordinate 9,272 of DATHIE010000865.1, forward strand.
ACTAAACTAATAATAGCCCCAAAATATGTTAACTAATTTAACTATCCGGAAAAAACTGATCATGGCCTTCTCGGTATTGATTACCCTGATGCTTGTGATCTTTGCAATTGCTTTCTTTCGCTTTCGCGAAATGAATGACAGAATCAATGAGATAACGGATGTTACCTCTCATAAGGTTTTGTTGATCGGACAGATCAAACACGACATCACAGCCATCTCTCGTGATCAAAAGAACATGATTGCTACTGTCGATGACGAAAAAATGGTTTCCATTGGAAGAACAATCGACAAGGAGATCAAGGCAATCAATGAAAATGTCGCCAAGCTCGAAAGCCTCAGCGACGGCGAAACACTCAATCTTGTGAAATCTTTGAAGGATATCCTTGAAGAATACTTCAACGTGCAGCAGAACGTTCAGCGTATTGCAACACAAAACACTGAGATAAAAGCCGAGGAGATCGCAGACAATGAGTCAAGAACCGCCTTCCAAAAGGCAATGGAAACCCTCAACAAGATCGGCGGCGAAATTTCCTCAAAGGACGTTGTTAAATCTGTCCTTGAACTGAAGCAGGCCGTGTCTGAAATCAATTCAATCGAGAGAGACCTTATCATTGCTAAAACTGATGACGACCTCAACAAACATCTTGGCCAGGCGGCAGATGCGGAAAAGATTGTCGAGGAAAAAACGGGAGAACTGAGCCGCAAACTAACTGGCGAAGCTAAGTCCCTCTTTGAGAAATTTCAGACGCAATACTCTAGTTATTATACTTTTCACCTGCAGGTTCGCGAGTTGGCAATGGCAAACTCTGGCGGAAAGGCTGAAGAAATATCCGTAAATCAGGGTGAAGCTATCGACGATCAGGCGGACGCAGTCATTGGGAAAATATATGATATCATCAACGCACAGCTTGAAAAGGATCAGGTAGACACAGACGAAATGTACGAAAACGTCGTGCGCACCATGATCATCGTAATCATACTCGCTATCGTGCTTGGGATTTTGGTTGCCACGTGGTTGCTCAAAGACGTTATGT
>DATHIE010000866.1:0-7998 GCA_035316905.1 Chryseolinea sp.
TTTTCAATAAAACCGTATACACTATTCGCCACTCCTTTCGTCCTTGTAAATATCATCACCCGATTGTAATGCTCTTTGTCTTGTAATAAGTACGCAACAAAATTCAGCTTCGTATTCAAATTGGGGACGTGATACAATTCCTGCTCGACTTCTTTCGCGGGTGTTGCCTGCGGACTTGCTTCTATTCTGTTTGGAAATTCCAGGAACTCAGCAGATAGTCGTTCCACTTTATCCGAGAATGTTGCAGAGAATAAAAGATTTTGTCTCTTGCGTGGGAGCACTTCGAGGATCTTCCGCAGTTGATGCATGAAGCCCATATCCATCATCCGGTCGGCCTCGTCGAGTACCAGCACTTTCAGCTGAGATACAGGTAATTCCTTCTTCAAATACAGCTCACTAAAACGTCCGGGAGTGGCAACGATGATGTCAACTCCTTTCCTTATCATTTCGATTTGCGTTTTTGGCCCGACACCTCCATAAATGGGAAGTATCCGCAGATCGGTATACTTTGCCAGCAGCCAAGCATGCTCCGCGATCTGTATTGTAAGTTCTTTCGTGGGTGCAAGGATCAACGCGCGCGGCTCGTCATCTTGGGCGTATTTTATTTTCATCAATATGGGCAACAGGTAGGCCGCAGTTTTCCCTGTTCCCGTTTGCGCAATACCGATAACATCCTGTCCACCCAGTATTTTTGGAATACATTTTAACTGTATTTCCGTCGGCGTTGAAAAACCCTGGTCCGCTACCGCATCCAGCAACTGACGGTTTAGATTAAAACTCTCAAAAGAGGTGGTTGTTGGCACTTTAGATTCTATTTTTGCGACCGATGAAAACTACACTGATAACGAATGCAAATATAGTCAACGAAGGCAAGGTCTTTGAGGGAGATGTACTTATTCGTGGCCAGTATATTGACGTTATCGGCAAGGATCTTTCTTCGAGCCCTGCCGAAGTGATTATAGACGCAGGAGGAAAATTCCTCTTTCCAGGCGTTATTGACGATCAGGTGCACTTCCGTGAACCAGGTTTGACACACAAAGGGAATATTCACTCGGAATCCAGGGCGGCAGTTGCAGGCGGCGTTACAAGTTACATGGAGATGCCTAACACAAATCCGCCTGCATTCACGCAGGAACTACTTGCAGAAAAATATTCAATTGCTTCACGGACCTCACTCGCCAATTATTCGTTTTTCATGGGTGCATCGAATGACAATCTTGAGGAAGTCATGAAGACTGAAATCAAGAATGTTTGTGGCCTGAAAATTTTTATGGGTTCGTCCACAGGTAATCTTCTCGTTGATGATCCAAAGACATTGGAAGGTTTTTTTTCGAAGTTTCCATCGTTGATCGCTGCGCACTGTGAAGATGAATCGACCATCCGTAACAATTCAGCTGACTTCAAGCAGCGCTATGGCGAAGATGTTCCGATAGAGTGTCATCCACAGATCCGGAGTGTAGAAGCTTGTTTTAAATCTTCATCTTTTGCAATCAACCTTGCGAAGAAGCACGGAACGCGTTTTCACGTGCTACACATTTCAACTGCAAAAGAGACGTCTCTATTTGACAACACTATTCCTCTAGCGAAAAAAAAGATAACATCCGAAGCCTGTATACATCACATGTGGTTCAATGATTCCGACTACAAAAAATTAGGAACTTTGATAAAATGGAATCCAGCAATCAAAACAGCGGCTGATCAAGACGCCATTTTCGCTGCAATGCTCGATGACCGGATCGATGTAATTGCAACAGACCATGCACCGCATACTCGCGAAGAAAAAAATAACACCTACTTCAAAGCTCCGTCAGGGGGTCCACTGATTCAACATAGTCTCGTAGCAATGCTTGAATTTTATCATCGTGGAAAAATCAAGCTCGAAAAAATTGCTGAAAAAATGAGCCATAACCCGGCGATCTTATTCCAGATAAATAAAAGGGGCTTCATACGCGAAGGCTATTTCGCCGACCTCGTTCTTGTGGACCTGAAAAAACAATGGACTATCAGTCAGGAAAACATCCTTGCAAAGTGTGGCTGGTCGCCATTTGAAGGGGCAACGATGGCATCGCAGGTTACTCACACTTTTGTTTCGGGGCACTTAGCTTATGCGGAAGGAAATTTGAAAGAAGGAACAATGGGAGAGCGCCTGGTGTTCGATAGAAATTGAGACGTAAATTCATTTTTGCAATTTCGAAGCAGCCGACTAAATTTGCAGTCTCATTACGGTGGATGTAGTTCAGCCGGTTAGAACATCAGATTGTGATTCTGAGGGTCGTGGGTTCGAGTCCCATCATTCACCCAGCCTAAACCCCTGCAAAGGGGTTTTTTTATTGCCCGATCACGCTCTTTGCCTTCAAAATCCCTTCGTTTGAATACACCTCAAACAATATGCTTAGGGTCACATGAGCGTGTGAATATCAGCGTATTCGATTGCAATTGACATTAATTTAACGAATAATCTTTGGCGCTTTTCAGCTACATTCTTTAAAGAAAAACTTCGCCAGAGTCAACATTGTGCTCCATTTATTTTTAGCATAAGTTTAGTATATGATCCCGTGCACAGAATTTGAGGAGTTGACGCTGGATGACAAAATCAGCCTGTTATACGAGAGGGGGACGTTTGTCATGGCGATCCGTTACTATGGATATAAGGTCAATTTATATTTGCTGGATAACTACTATCTCGAAGTGTTTGTAAATCATAAGTTGTCTCTCATTGAAAAGATCGTTCCTTTGAATCACATGCATTCAAGGATGAAATTTTATTCCGATCAGATCAGGCTTCCATGCGAGGCTCTTTCATCACCGTCATCCTAAGAGTTAAAACCTTCGGCTCAAAAAGTTGAAATGACACATAGGTGGCAATGCTTCCCTTCGCTCCTCTTTAGTGTTGTCCTCAGAGCGCTTGCTTTCGCTATCAAACAACTGGCCTAAAGGAATGGGTTTTGTGAATTGTATAGATACCTATGATCGTTCACTCGAAGGACCTGTTGGAACAAGAGCAGGATTACGGTTTTATTGGAAGAAACCGTTAAATGTGAAACAACCACTCCGAATAGGAATCAGACTCAGGATGAAAATCAAAGCGCACTAAAAAATGCCTGTCCAGTAGCTCTACCGTATTACATTTCAACAACGATAGATTCCGATAACCCGGTATTTTGGAAGTACCTGCAAAACCTCCTTCCTGCCAGCAAATGATCATTATTTTATTTTTCGCCGTTTGACATACACCGTACGGATGAACTATTCGGGTGTCGGGCTCATTATCAAAAGTCAGACAGCATATTTTCTGCCGCTGCGCCGCTTCCAACAGTTGCTTAGTGATCTCAGCCGTATCAATTGACACTAACGACATACTTACCTTTTGAAACCAGCCTGCCAAATGGTTTTAGAATCAATCCCTTCGACTTCGTAAACTCTTCGAAAAATACGGCATCTTCCTCATTCACCGAAACCAAAAGTCCTCCACTGGTTTGTGGGTCCGCTAAAATTGATTTCTGATCTTCGGTCAGCGCACTGATCTTTTTGCCGTAGCTATTCCAATTGCGCGCTGTTCCTCCCGGCGTGGACTTCTGTTTTATATACTCATCAAGAAAATCGAATACAGGAATTTTGGCAATGTCGATTTCCGCAGAAAGGCCACTTCCTTCACAGACTTCGCACAAATGTCCTAATAGGCCGAACCCGGTGACATCGGTCATAGCATTCACATAAGGAAGTGTTCCAAAATCGCTCCCCGGCGAATTGAGACGTAACATGGAATCAACTGCTACTTTAAGATGATCATTGTGAACGATGTCCTTCTTCTGAGCCGTGGTGACAATACCGATCCCAAGGGGTTTTGTGAGATATAGCAACGAGTTAACTCTTGCAGTATCATTCCTCTTCAGGTTTTCCTTTTTAACCTTACCTGTTACAGCAAGACCAAAAATGGGCTCGGGACAATCGATACTATGTCCGCCGGCAAGTGGGATACCTGCATCTGCGCAGACCTTACGGCTTCCCTCCAAAACGTACTTCGCAATCTCAGGAGAAATTTTTCCGATTGGCCAGCCCAATATCGCGATTGCCATAATCGGTTCTCCGCCCATCGCATATACGTCACTGATCGCATTGACAGAAGCAATTGATCCAAAAGTGAATGGATCATCTACAATCGGCATAAAAAAATCCGTAGTGCTTATTATGCAGGTGCCGTTCCCTATGTCAAACACTGCAGCGTCATCCTTGGATTCATTACCTACCAGCAGCGACTTAAATTTCATCTGCTCAACTTCAGTGTGTAGCATCTTTTCCAAAACGTCGGGGGCGATTTTACATCCGCATCCGGCACCATGGCTGAATTGAGTTAGTTTGATATTTTCCGTTTCCACCATTCCAATAAAAATTAAAAATTCGGGGACAAAAGATACTTCGAATAAAAATCATCAATCACTTTAACTGCATCCTCAGGATTGTCCACAAGATTAAATAGGTTCATATCTTCCGGATTGATCATCTTTTCGTTGACCAGGGCCTTTTTCCACCAGTCCAAAAGCCCCGACCAGAATTTCTTGCCCACGAGCACGATTGGAAACCGTCCGATCTTTTTTGTTTGAATCAACGTCAACGCTTCTGTCAATTCGTCGAGCGTACCAAATCCGCCGGGCATTACGATAAATCCCTGGGAATATTTCATAAACATCACTTTGCGAACAAAGAAGTAATCGAACGTGATCAGCTTATCAGCATCGATGTATATGTTCCCTTTCTGCTCATGAGGCAAATAAATATTCAATCCTACGGATCGGCCTTTTCCACGATTAGCTCCGCGGTTCCCTGCTTCCATTATACCGGGGCCACCTCCCGTTATCACTCCGTAACCTTGTTGTACCAGTTGATATGCAATTTCATCCGCCATCTTATAGAACGGATTGCTGGGCCTCACTCGTGCCGAACCGAAGATAGTAACGCAAGGACCGATCTTGGCAAGCTTTTCCAACCCCTCAACAAATTCTGACATCACCTTAAAGATCATCCAGCTGTTTGCTCCCTTGATCTCCGCCCAATCTTTATCCTTAAATGCCTGACGAATCCGTTGTTCCTCAGCGAGTGTATCAACGTTAAGTACCACGCCTGTTTTCTTTTTGGTCTTCATAGTTCTAACTTGAACGTAAATATCGAATATACTCTGATGAAACAAAAAATATACGGTTATCCCGTTGCGCTAATTGTCCTCATTTATGTCATCATGATCGGCTGCCAACGAAAGGCATCCACACAGATTGAATCGCCAGTTGCTGATTCTTCGTGGGCATTGCTTCCGTTTGTCAAAGTGGATAGTGTGAATCCGATATTAACTGCAGGTGATAATAAATTTAATTGTCCTGTTCTTCAACGTTCTGTCAATTGGGAAGAAAAAGATGTGTTCAATCCTGCCGCTGTCGTTCGTGATGGAAAGGTATACTTATTGTACCGCGCCGAGGACAAGATCGGAAAACATGCCGGCACATCGCGCATAGGACTGGCCGTAAGCGAAGATGGACTTCATTTCACAAAGCAGAAAGAACCTGTCTTGTATCCCGACAACGACAGTCTGAAGATTTACGAGTGGGAGGGCGGGATCGAAGACCCGCGGGTGGTCGAAACTGAAGATGGACGATACCTTATGACATACACAGCCTACGACGGTACAACGGCAAGGCTATTGTTAGCTACATCGCCAGACCTTTTGCAATGGACCAAACATGGCACTGTCTTGAACGGCAAATACAAAGATACGTGGAGCAAGTCAGGTGCATTGGTAGTCAGGGAAACTGATGGGCGAATTGTTGCTTCGAGAGTCAACGGGAAATATTGGATGTACTTTGGCGATACTGATTTATTCATGGCCAGTTCCGAGGATTTGATTCACTGGACACCCGTTGAGGAAAACGGAAAATTAAAATCTGTCCTCCAGCCGCGTCCCGGACAATTCGATAGCCGGCTTGTTGAAAGTGGTCCCTTTGCGCTTTTGACGGACAAAGGTATCGTCCTGATATATAATAGCATGAACCTGGATTCCGGCGGTGATCCGGCAATAGCGAAAGGTGCTTATTGCGCAGGTCAGGCATTGTTCAATGCAAATGATCCCACACAACTCGACTCAAGGCTTGAAAAAAATTTCCTGGCACCGGACAAACCTTATGAAATCACAGGGCAGGTGAACCAGGTCTGTTTTGCGGAGGGGCTCGTGCGCTTTAATGACAAGTGGTTTTTATACTATGGAACAGCGGATTCCAAAATAGCCGTCGCTGTGAAACAATGAGCAATGATGAATGAGCAATGATCAATGCAATGACGCAAACGATGAGTGCGTTGCCTTCTCAGATATAAACCAATTTTTATATTGGATTTTACATTTGCGGCTTTTGCGTGTATTCTTTTGCGCTTTTTGCGTTTAAAAAGTCTGGGGTACGTCCTTAGACACGCACACACATGGTTCCAACATTCTACTCCTTTTTAGCCAGCAGATCCACAAGCGCTTCTCTGATACGCAAAAACTTAAACGTGTAGCCAGCACGTATTATTTTTTCTGGCGACAATCGAATGCCATTCAGAACGAGCGACGCCATCTCGCCGAATACCATTCTAAGAATAAATGCTGGCGCGTGAGGGAGAATTATTGGCCTGTGTAACACCGAAGCCATCTCCTTTGTGAATTGTTCGTTTGTCACGGGGTTTGGTGATCCACTGTTGTAAGCTCCCTCCATCGAAGGGTCTTCGAGAGCTTTGATAATAATTCCACAATGGTCATCAATATGTATCCAGGTCATGAACTGCGATCCGGAAGCAAGAACAGCGCCCGCGTAAAGTTCAATAGGCTTCTTCATCTTTTTTAAGGCGCCACCCTTAGGACTTAAGACGATTGCTGCTCTTAACTTGACCACCCTTAATGCGAGTTCACCGAACTTGTTCAATTCCCGTTCCCACAATTGACATACGATCGCCAGAAAATCGTCTCCGGGTTTGTCATCCTCTTCTGCTGCTTTCCCACCGTTATCTAGACCGTAATAGCTGCTACCTGCCGCGCATACAATGGTCTTTACAGAGTGAGGTCCCTTCTTTAGTTCATTGTATAATAATCTCGTCGTATCAATCCTGCTGTCGAGGATTTTTTTCTTGCGCTTCCTCGTCCAACGTTTTTCACCAATGTTCGCGCCGGCCAAGTGAACAATTGCGTCAACATTCCTTAATGCGTCCGGATCAATGTAATTCCGATCGATGTTCCAGACATATGTTGCTACTTTTCCATTGCTTTTCGTTCTACCAAGATGTGACACGTGGTATCCCCGTTGCAGCAGCTGGTCCGTCAGCCGCTCGCCTATCATTCCTGATCCACCGGTGATGAGAATGTTTTTCAAATTCAAAAAGGGTTTGTCGATGTTGCTCTGCTAAATTTTGTAGTTTGCAAGAACCACAATATAGGACAATGATCAATGAACAATGAGCAATGAAAGAAGGAGTCGTTGGTATTTTTTGCGGATTTTGCGTGTATTCTTCTGCGTATTTTGCGCTTAAAATCTGGGCACAAACTTGGCTAAACCCACACACCGAAATTAATTAGCTTGCTTTACATCATCATAACCTAAATCTTTCGCACTATGGAAATGAAGAGGAGGAACTTCCTTCAACTTTCGACACTGGCAGTGGGTACATTCGCTATGAATTCTTGTAGTCCTTCTCAAGAACAATCTCCTGAAGCGTCGTCGGAAAAATTGAAGCCAATGACGGACAATGTAATCCCGATTACATTGGAAGAACGAAAAGGAAGAATTGAAAAAGCGCAGCGACTACTAGTGGAATCCAAAATAGAAGCATTGGTTTTGGATGCCGGAACTTCCCTGGAATACTTTACTGGAATCAGCTGGTGGCCCAGTGAGCGGCCATTGGTAGCTATCGTTCCGGCCAGAGGTGACGTGCAATATGTTTGTCCTGGATTTGAAGAATCCCGCCTTCATGAATTGATAACGATTG
>DATHIE010000867.1:0-2740 GCA_035316905.1 Chryseolinea sp.
CAGAAAGGGAAAAGAAGTAGCGATTCGCAAAGTGCTTGGCGCCAGCATCAACAACATCATTATGCTTTTTTCGCGAGAATATGTGCAGCTGATCCTAATATCCTTTGTCATCGCGACCCCGGTAGCCTACTACGTTGTCAACAACTGGCTTAGCAACTTTGCTAATCACATTGAGCTTCAGTGGTGGTTGTTTGCTCTGCCTGGAGCTATCGTGTTGCTGATTGCGTTACTTGTAGTCAGTGCGAAGTCATTGAGGGTAGCACGGGCTAATCCGGTAGATTCCTTGAAGTGCGAGTAGTTGGGGAGTGAAGAATTTGAGAAGATGAGAAGTTGAGGAGTTGAGAAGAGGTGGCTCATTAATTGGTTATTGCTTCTTCGACACCCCTAAATCCCCTTAAGGGGACTCTAATGCACTTGCTAAATTGATCATTGTTCAGTGTTCATTGTTCATTGTCTTCAGCATGCGGACGGACATCAATCCAAGTATTACAATTACAAGGATAACTGCAACCCATATGTATGCCTTTGTTGTAAAGAAGGTTGAGCTAGTTTCGCCCCGATCAACAGAATTAAACTTAATGGCACCCATTTGAATTACCCCTGCATTTTCCGGAATGCTGTCTTTGAAAAATGATATGTCGTAAATGGGCGCCATCAAGGCCGGTGGTCCGACCTTGACGGTATAGTTTGTTCCGGTAGTCAGCCACGCTGTAGCATACCTGTTTAACTGATAGGCATTAAACCGATCCAGCTCAAGCACAGGGTTATCTTCATTGTCGATGATGATCAACAATTCTTTTACTTTAAGTCCTTGTAGCTCTGTCAGCGTCGGTCGTTTCGAAGTGATCTCTATTTCTTGTAAAGGATCATAATACGTTTCTGTTTTACCTCCTTTCAAGTTTCGTGTTTTTGGTACGTGTACCATCGCCTTGCGTAAAAAGAAAGGGGCACCTTTGAGCGTTAACTCAAATTTATCGACGGTCATTGAACCATTAAAACGTACATGCACATAGGTCTTCTTTTCTTTGGCACTGTCGCTTTTGATGATTTCTTTCAATGGGACTTCAGCATATTTACCAACTTCGGTTTGAACCTCGAAATATCCCGCAGTCAAAATATTGAGGGGTGCACTGGTGGAGTCATCGATCTGCAACGAATAGTATTGATAGTTGCTCAGGGGAAAATTAACGATCTTCATCTCCGACGTTCCTTCTATACTTGACGCAGGTGTTAATATAAGGTGTTGATTCAAGGCAAACCAATGGACCTTATCGTCGCTACCCAACAACGTCGCTTCTTTCGTTACATCTGCATTCTTTACAAGGAGTTGCATATTATTAGACAATCGTTGATCCGGATTGTGAAGCACGAGGGACGTACAGCAGTTTTTTATTTGTTTCTTCTCCGCGATCGCGTAATCTCTAAACACATTTGTCACGGTGTGTGGTACGTCTACGCGCAGCAGATAAGGGACTTCCCGATTCTTTTCATCGAATATCCTCATGTTGGTGAATGCATGATTCAAATAAGCAGAGTTTTCAGGAGTCAGAGCGATGTTGTAAAAACCATCACTGTGTACTTCAGGCAATTGAGTTTCCGCTACAAAAGTTTGCGCAAAGCATATGCTGCAACAAAAGGTCAGTGTTAAAACCGATAGTGACTTCATACTAAATTTTCTTTTCATCAGCAGCTGCTTCATCGGCCAATATTAGCTTCTTCAGACGTTGATACATAAACGATACCACCAGCAACAATATGCCCAGCGAAATAAATGCTGCAATCTTTCCTCCTTCTGAAATTCCCCGAATATCAGCAAAGAAAAGTTTAACCAAGGTGATCAAGAATAACGAGAGCGAAATTATCCGCAGATGTTTCTTTTTCATTTTAAGCCCAACTGCAATCAGTAGAAATGACGTCAGTCCCCAAAGGATCGGAAATCCGATCTTGTGATTTTGTGTTAGGATGCGGTTAATTGTACTCTCAGGGTTGTAAGCTATTAATAGCACAATATGGTCTAGCTCTGCGCTGGCTATGAAGACGAAGAAAAATACGTAGAACCAGGAATAGCCATTGTAACTTTTAAGGTTAAAATCTGTAAGCGCCTGCATTTTCTTCAGGCTAAGAGCGGCAACTACTATTAATATCAAAACGAGCACGTAGTGAAAATAAAATCCAGTTGAGGGAATTAATCCACTCAGGTATTCATTGCGCGCAACGACGATCTCACCCTGGTAAAAGAATAAAAAAGAAAGGATTGCAAAGGCGCCCCAGAATGCAAATGCTTGTTTAACAACAGGAGAAAGGCCGAGTCTTTTTTCGGCCAGAATTAATCCCAGGATGAACAACATGTTGTAGCAGCCGGTGATTATATTTTGTGAAACGTATTCGACACCAAACTCAAAAAGCTGATGACGTAGTTCCAGCAACTGTGTGGTGTAAAGAAGTATAATGCCACCTACCGTCAGAGCGATCTTATACGATGTCACCAGATAAGGATCCTCCGTGTTCTCGTTTCTTAACAGATAAATAGTAATGGCCACAGAGGCGAGGGCAACAATACCCGTTATATATCCCTTATTGAAAATAACCGGAAGTGAGGACGTTAGGGTGTTAAAATAGATCTGTTCCCAATCCATTACAAGGCTAATTACCATCAGCGCCATGATGAGGACGGAAGCCAGCTTCATGAGCCGTATTCCAGACTTTTGGGAAAGCCACAGAAGAAGCGCTGTTTCCGCCG
>DATHIE010000868.1:0-15076 GCA_035316905.1 Chryseolinea sp.
CACGGGCCGTAATTGAAGGGATATCGATGGCATTGTTTAGCATTGCGAAAGCGATGGAAGATGGCGGGCTGTCAATACAGAAGATACATGCAAGTGGAGGCTTTACAAACACGCGGGCCTGGATTCAAATCCTTGCTGATATTTTTGGTAAAAAATTCTACCTACTGAATTCAGAAGACGCCTCCGCTCTGGGAGCGGCATATTTAGCAATGAAGAAGTTAGATCTGATAAAAGAGTATGCTGAGCTTAAGCCGCTCTCATCTTCACCTATTGAGTCTTCACCTATTGAGCCAAACCTGAAAAATCACCACGCCCATCAAAGAACGTTTGAACTTTACGATCGGCTCTACAAAAAGCTCAAGGAAGAAATGCTGCTCGTTGAAGACCTAAGAGATCCCGATTGAAAATTCTTATGCCCTCTTTAATTCAATGATCGTTATCTCCGGTGGCATGCCAATGCGTCCAGGATATCCAAGATATCCGTATCCACGATTCACGTATAAGTACTGCGATCCCTCCTTATGCAGACCGGCCCACTGCTTGTACGCATATTGTGATGGACTCCATTTAATGTTTCCAATCTCTACTCCGAATTGAAATCCGTGAGTATGTCCCGATAACATCAGATCAATATCGGGATATAATGGCCGAACCTGAGCGTCCCAATGACTCGGATCGTGCGAAAGTAATATCTTCACTGGCGCTTCTTCTGTGCCCGCATGCGCTCTGTCCAGCCTGCCGTATTTAGCAAACCTTCCCCCGCCCCAGTTCTCGTTGCCAATTATGGCGATCTTTTCTCCATTGATCTCCAGAAACCGGTGCTCGTTCATCAACAGATCAAATCCCATAATACGGTGCGCCTCTATCAAGTCTTTGAAGTTTTGTTGTTTCGCTCCCTGACTTGACCAGCTATGGTAGTCTCCATAATCGTGATTACCTGTAACTGAAAACACACCGTGTGGTGCTTTTAGCTTATCAAATACGTCGACGTAGTTCTTCACTTCAGAACTCTCGTTATTTACAAGATCGCCCGTGAAGAAAATAACATCTGGTTTCTCCTTCAACAACATATCAACGCCACCCTTCACCGCAGTTTTGTTGAAAAAACTTCCTGTGTGTATATCTGATAACTGGGCGATTTTTATTCCATCAAATTCTTTTGGGAGGTTTGGTAACTTAATCGACGTCCGTCTAACTCGATAATCGTGTGCGCCAGAGATAATTCCATACGTCATAGCTCCAAAAGGAACACTTGCCGCGAGCAAAGCTGTCTTTGCGAGAAATTCGGACCGAGGGATTGAAGGACCCGGCAGATCACTCGCTCCTTTGTTAAAAAAGTTGGCCAGCGTTCTCACTCCTCTTTGTACATCATCAACGAAGAGAAAAAGAACGGCAAAAACCTTCGAGAAGTAAGTTGCAACCAGGCCGGTGATTATCCATGCGCGGAAATTATGATTGTACTTGTACGGATCAGCAAATGCCCACCAAAGCAGCGCAGCAATGCTTAGGATCGTTGGAATCCAAAAGCCATACCTGGCTATATTTTTCCATGTGTGGCCCCAATTGCGGCTAACGACCAGCACTCCCTGGAAGACGTAATAGTCAATTACCAAAAAGATAATTGCAAAAGTCAATAGTGTCATAATTCTTCGCTGCATAAAGAAAGGAAAAGTCGCCCTACTAGTAAGACGACTTTTTAGAATATTTAGTCTAAACGTCAACACCGATTCAGGGTCGATCGTTCACATCCAAATTTTATATCGATGTAACCGTGCTTTTTGCATCATCGCGGGGTGTTCCAAAAAACCAGCCCATCAATCGCGCTTTTAGCTTTACTGAAAGCAGGTACATCACTGGAACCAGGAAAAGTGTAAGGAACGTTCCGAATATCAAACCAAAAATCATAGTCCACGACAATGGAGCCCAGAAGGCAGCATTGTCACCGCCAAAGTAGATATGCGGATTAAATTCTGTAAACAAGGTCACAAAATCTATGTTAAAGCCGACGGCCAGCGGAACAAGTCCTAATGTAGCCGCCATCGCTGTTAACAACACCGGAGTCATCCGGGTCTTGGACGCTTCTATGATAGCCTCCCGGAGCTCGACACCTTGTGAAATCAGCAGGTCGGTAAATTCAACCAGAAGGATACCATTTCTCACAACGATTCCCGCAAGTGCCATAATACCAACTCCGGACATCACGATTGATATCTCCATTTTAAACAGCGAGAAACCTAACAGAACTCCAATCACGCTAAACAAGATCTCTGAAAGTATAATAAGTGGCCTGCTAATCGAGTTGAACTGGATCACGAGGATCATAAACATCAATCCAATAGCGAGCATACCTGCTCTTCCGAGGAATGCCGACGTCTCCGCCTGGTCTTCCTGTTCACCGGTCATCTTGATGGTAACACCATCTGGAACGCTAATATCATTCAAATGACCCTGCACCTCAGCTACTACTGCATTAGGATTAAAATCAGTCAATACATTTGAAGATAACGAGATCACGCGCTTTTGATCGATCCTTTTAATACCCGCAAAGCTGTTGGAGTAATCGATCTTCGCGATCGAGGAAAGAGGTACCTGTCGTACTGCTCCTCCCATCGCCATATCCCTGAACGTGATTGGAAGGTTCATCAGGGTATTTATATCGTTGCGCTGACTTTCCTTAATTCTCAACTGGATAGGATAATCATCATTCACATCGCGGAACCTGGATATTTCATCGCCATATATCGCAGTATTAAGAATACTTCCAATCTGACCGGTCGAAATACCTTCGCGGTTTGCTTTTTCACGATCGATATTGATGATGATCTCAGGTTTGTCGCTTTGGAAGTCAGATTTTAATTCTTCAACACCAGGTACCTGCAACGAATCGAGATAGCGCCTTGCCCGATCTGCCGTTGCAACCAATGCATCAAAGTCATCAGCAGCTATTTCAATGTTAATGGGTTTTCCTGTAGGAGGACCACCTTGCTCCTGCCCCACCGAAACTTCAGCACCTTTTATTCCTTTTACTGCTTCACGGACCGTACTTAAAAATTCTTTGGAAGACCTACCGTTTCGCTCTGAGAAAGGGACAAACGCCACAGATACTTTACCGAGGTGAGGTTGGTTCTGAGCTCCTCCAAATGGATCCTCAGCTGCCCCGATCGCGACGTTGGAAATAACTGATTCAACCATTGCGGTATCACTTCCAATTACTTTAATGACTCTGTCTTCTACAATATTCGTAATAGAATCAGTTGCGCGCTGGTCAGTTCCAATCGGCATCCGGATATAGGCATAGATAAAGTTAGGATCTCCCTCTGGGAAGAATACAACAGGAGGTTTCCGTATAGCAGTGAAAACGATAGAGAAAACAAAAAGAACAATCACGCCGGCAACAACCATAAAAGGTTTCACCCTTCCTTCCAGGCACCAGGCAATCATTTTTTTATATCCCGTCTGCACAGAAGGCCATGCCCTCGTCTGGAAATTTGAAATAACTTTTTCCAGTACAAAGCGATGAAGCGAATAAATGCCAAACATAAATATCGTGAAATTGCCAAGCCCAACAGAACCTGTTATATAGAACAACAAGCCAATCGCAAAGAATACGACGGCTGCAATTTTGTATCCTTTTGTTATTGCAGGTTTGCTGTCATGATCATGAACCTTCATAAAATCAGCGGCAAATACAGGATTCATTATATATGCAACTACCAGCGATGCCAGCAGCGCAACGATAAGGGTAACGGGTAAGTACACCATAAAGCTTCCAATAACGCCAGGCCAGAAAGCAAGCGGAACAAAGGGCGCAAGCACCACCAATGTGCCGGATAATACGGGAAGGAATACTTCGCCGGCTGCAAGCTTTGCCGCTTTGCGGATGGGCACTTTGCCGTTGTCAAATACACGGTGCGTGTTCTCAATCACAACAATCGCATCGTCCACAACAATACCCAACGCCAGCAAGAAGGAAAACAACGTCATGAGGTTGAGGGTGAAACCCATTAACGGAAAGAATAGAAATGCAATGAGACTTGATATAGGCACTGACAGACCTACGAAGATCGCGTTCGTTGCGCCCATAAAAAACATAAGGATAATGGTAACAAGGACAAACCCGATGATAATCGTGTTGACAAGGTCATGTAATGTTACGCGGGTGTTGTCCGATTGATCAGCGGTGATAGTAACCGTTAAGCCTTTGGGCAGGACAGTCTTTTCAAATTCCGAAACAATCTCATTGATCTGATCCGATGCAATAACCAGGTTCTCTCCTCCCCGCTTTACCACATTCAGTGTCACCACGTTCTTCTCATCCAACCGCGCAAAGCTCTCTTGCTCCTTGTGCGTATCGAGTACATCGGCCACATCTTTCAAATAGACTTTACCACCCTTGATAGAGCCCACTACAATATTGGCCATTTGTTCAGCCGAGGTAAACTCTCCGTTTACGCTCATCGAACGTTTCATTCCATCCACAGAAAGCTGTCCGCCAGCAATAAGTACGTTCTCGTACTGTATCGCACTTTTGATATCATCCATGCTGATACCTGCCTGCGCTGACTTAAACAGATCCACGTTTACCTGGATCTCTCGGTCTAATGCTCCTACGATGTCAACTCTTCGGATCTCCTTTAGAGTTTCAATCCGGTCTTGCATCTGGTCCGCATATTTCTTTATCGTCTGAAGATCATAGTCGCCGGAAAGGTTGACAAACATGATCGGAACCTCTGAAATATCAATATCCTGCACGATAGGATCATCTCTCAGGTCAGAGGGAAGATCATTCTTTGCTTTGTCGACTGCCTCCTGTACTTCACGTTTTGCCTCCTTGACTTCTACATCGGTTTCGAATTCGATGATCACATTGGAAAAGTTCTGCAATGAATTGCTGGTAATCTTTTTCACACCGGCAATGGATTTTACCTGCTTTTCAATCTGCTTTGAGATCAGGTTCTCAACGTCTTCGGGAGCTCCAGGATATATTGTCGCCACATAGATCTGCGGAAACACTACTTCAGGGAAATTCTCTTTCGAAAGGCTATTATAGGTCATCATACCCGCGATACAGATAATAGCTGTGGCCACATAGATCACAACTTTATTATCGATCGACCAGCTGGTAGGTCTGAATTCTTTATTGGTGTCTTGCATAGTTTCTACACGTTAGGGGTTAATAGGTCGAAACCCGAATTAAAGTTTAACGGCCTGGCCATCGTTCAAACCCTGGTACCCTGAGGTAATTACTTTATCACCGGTTTTTAAACCTTGAACCTGCGCGAGGTTATCGTAGACTGCATCCACTGTAACCACTCTTTTCCTCGCTACCATTTGCTTGCCGCTCATTTCAGCGATATAGACGACTTTCTCTTTGTTGACGTCTTGAACAACATTTATCGGTACCACTATCGTGGACGCCTCGCTATGAAAAATAACTTTCACAAGGCCTGTCATATTTGGACGAAGGTCCGCCAATGAAGGAAGCTTGATTTCAACAGTGAATGTGCGTGAAAGCGGGTCAATATTTCTTCCCACAAATGATACCTGTGCGGTCAACTCTTTTTTCAGCTCTGGAATGTTTATCAATACTTTATTCCCCTTTTTAATATTTGTGACATAAGCCTCAGAAACATTTGCTTTCAATTTCAGGTTGGAGGAATTTATTACACGTGCAGCAGGCATTCCTGGGGATAAATTCTCGCCGACCTTTGCTATCAGTTCGTCCACAGTTCCATTAATTGGCGATGTGATCGTGGACATATCACTTTGCTCTTTCATTGACTCGACTTGCCTTTCAAGGTTTTCTTTGTTGGTCTTCGCCTGAAGGTATTGAACTTCAGTTCCTATTTTCTGATCCCAAAGATTTTTCTGTCTATTATACACAGCAGTTGCCAGCTCTAACTGAGCCTTCATTGCCTCGATGGTCCGCTTGATAACGCCATTATCCAACTGCACCAAAGCCTGACCTTTTGATATCTGCTGCCCTTCGGTAACGTATACTGCTGTGACAGCTCCCATGGACTTGGCACTTAGCATAATGTTGTCTTCAGCTTCTACACTACCTTGTGTCTGGATAGAGTAATCAAAGCTCCTTGGTGCAAGATCGATCACGGCAATTTCCTTAGCCTTTACTGCAACAGAATCAGGATTAGCTTTTGCAACTTCATCTTCAAGCTTTTTAATCTCTTTCGACAAGCTTGCTTGTTCCTCCTTCAATTTTTTAAGGCGAGACTGTTTGTCATCTTCGGGTGTAGTTGCGCTACACGCCGTGAGCAGCACAATGACGGTCAATACAGACAAACGGGTGTATATATTTGAGTTCATATTGAAATTGAGTTTCATTTGGTTGGGGTTTTACTTGGTTGTTGGTGTTATGTATTGTGTGGGGTCAATTTTCGCATATGCTCTGTCGAGATCTATTTTCGCCAGGATAGCGTCGAACAATGCATTGTAGTAGTTTACCTGTGATTCTCTTAAACTAGATTCGGCATCGGTAACTTCAATGTTTGAACCAACCCCCTGCTCATATTTAATTTTTGTTACGCGAGCTACGCGATCGGCGAGCTCCATATTTTCCCGTTGAGATCTGAAACTCTCAAGCGCATTCTTATAAACAATTGTATTCTGCTGAATGCTGAGATCAATTCCTTGTCTCAATGAAGTAAAGCTGTTCTCGATCTTGAGCAAAGTTAATTTCGCTTGCTGCGCCTGATAAGTACGCTGCAATCCGCTGAAGAGTGGTACGCTAAGTGAAATGCCAAACGTAGAATACGAATACCACTTGTCTGGTCCGATCCTTCCATCGTCGCTAACATTTGTGTTTGTCTTAAAGACGCCACCGATGTCCGGCGATTGTGTGGAGTAACCAAGATTTGCAAACCCGACGAGGCTTGGATATGAACGTGATTGCTGATTCTTGATATCAAGCTCCTGAAGTCTGCGTTGAGTATCCAATATCTTGTACTCGATCCTGTTCTTATAATCCCAACCTTCCTCGTATTCATTGAAGAGGTTTTCATTTACTTTGAGGTCAGAAAGGCTTCCAGCTACGTTGAGGTCTTTGTCCATCGGATAGTTCATCTGAAATTTGAGCAGTCCAAGGCTGAGATTCTGAAGATTGAGGAACTTAAGTCTTTCCGATTTAAGGTTATTGAGGGTAACCTGAGTTCGGTCGACATCTATTGCTTCAGCAAATCCGTTTTGATTTAATGCGGTTGTTGTGCGCAGCAATGAGTCGACACGCGCGATGTTGCCGTCGAACAATAATATTCTTTCATTATTTACTAAAACCGCATAGTATGCCTTAGTTACGCCCTCAATCACCTGGATCTGAGTTTGCTCCGAGGTTTTCTGTGAAAGCTCCTTGTATGTTCCGGCAGCCTTCAGCCCAACAAGATATGTAGTGTTAAAAAGGAGCTGATTTATGGTTAATCCAGCGCTACCGTTGCTCGGAAGCTGAAAGAAGTTCTGAGATGCAACGACGTCCGTCGGCTCTACCCCGGGCAAGTCAAGGTTCGGATTTCCATTTTCATCCTCACCGCCAAATCCCTGGGCTACCTGGTACTGGGCAAAGAAGCGGGGCAATTTTTGATTATGTTGGAGGCTCACGGAACCATCTACTTGGGGTAGCCCGATACCAGTTATTTCTCTAACCTTTGCCTGCGCAATTTGTTCATCTACTCTCGCATTCTTTACCTCGATAGTATTTTCTAACGCGAACTTGATGCAATCATCAAGTGTAAAAGACGCCGGATACGTAGTTTGAGCATTCGCTCCCAACGGAAGAGCTATGCTAATTAAAAGGGAATGTATTAATCGTTTCATGGTTAAAGGTTTGAGAGTTCTACTAGGCTTTCTTTATATTTTTGATACAGCTTTCTTCCCTTCTCTGTCGATATTCCGTAAACAAAGTGGTCGAAGATCTGCATTTGTACTTCTGTCAGTTTGAATTGAGAAGGTGGAAAAACCCGGTCGTCAAATGGCAGTTGCACCATTTCAAGCCGGATGGCCGCTATTACCTCCTTATCAATTTCTGATCGGAAGTAACCTTCTTCAATTCCTTGCCGGAGGTTCCGTATCACTGATTCACGTATGAAGTTGTTTTTGTGATTTAACCAAACAGACCACGCCTTTGGGTGGTACTTTTGGAGATCGAACAACAACGAGGGATTCATTTCTTCGGAACTCTGCTTCAGGCATATAGAGATTTTGGCCAGCTCATCGATTGCGTTTTTTGCGTTATTTTGAATTTCCCGGAATTCCCTGGACATTTCTTCGATATGAGCCTGACACGTCATAGTGACAATGTCTTCCTTATCAGCAAAATGCTGGTACAAGGTTTTTTTTGAGACCGATAGCTGCCTGGCGATGTCATCCATTGAAATACTTCGAACACCGTATTTCATGAACAGGCTTTCGGCAGCCTTCAAGATCTTTTTTCTTATTTCGGATTCTTCCATAGGGCGGCAAAACTAAGGAAACTATTTACATTACAAAAGTTTCCTCAGTTTCCTTGAACGAATAAATCACATCATCGTTCCACTTTTTTGTCACTTTTTAAGTGATTTTTTACCGAATCGTCCCTTCAATCGTTTGAACCGGTTGATTCTTTAGGCGAGCTGCTTCCTTCCCAATGACACCATTTCTCCTTCATCTTTTGCTTAAGCGCCTCTCGTTCTTCAGGGGTCATTGCCGAAAATTTGTTGTAGAACTGATTTTTCCAATGATTTTGATAGCCATGTGAACGCCAGTTATGACCTTTCCCGCCAGCGCCCCAGAAGAGCAGCTTTGACAATATCAGTAGTCCTAATGCCTGCCAAAAGCTGATAACAGGGCCGTTAAACAAGACTGGTACAAGCCAGTTCCAAAGAAGCATGGTCACCAATCCGAAGATTGTAACGGCAAGCACTCCCATTGCCGTCCATGCTAATATTCTCATACCCTTGTTCATAGCTTACAATATTTTAAATGTCATTATATAACCTTTGAAGTTTCTTTCTCAGCGTAAGGATTGCGTATCGTTTTCTCGACAGCAAAGTATTGATGGATACGCCCGTTTCTTCCGAAATCTCCCTGAAGCTGCGTTCCTGAATTTCGTTTTGAATAAACACCTGGCGCTGTTCTGCGGGCAGTTCATCCACCGCATCCATAATGGCCTCCCATATCACATCCCTCAAATAAGCATCCTCCGGGGTGTTGCCAAGGTCTGGGAGGATATCCTGCAGAGTGAGTGGTGCATCGTCATCGCTACCTGTCTGAATTCCGAGATCCGTCCTTTTGGGACGCGACGAATCCCGTCGGTAGCGGTCAATTATCTTGTTCCTGGCAACAGAAAATAGCCACGACGTGACCCTGTCGAGAGATTCAATAGTGTCATAACCAGCAACAAACTGATAGAACACATCCTGAAGAATATCCTCTGCCTCTTCGAGCGACGAAACCCGGTTGCGGATAAAACCCAGCAACCTGTCTTTCTCTCTCAGAAACGTCTGTTCTTTTATTTGCATGGCCATGTCCATTGCCTTCGCTTCGCTTGTGACTTGTTAGTCGGACGAAAGTGGATATTATTTTAAGAATCTGAATTTTTAATTAATGCCACGCAGATACCCTGGTGCCTGGCTACCTAGGTACCTAGGTAGCTGCTCCAAGTCTTTGAACAAGCCCTCAAATAACTTAGTTTTGAAACACTGCGAAATACCCTTTCAGTGAATAAAGATCTCTTTTCCGCACGTCAAATCGGATTTATCCTTGGCCCCCTTCTTTTTGTAATTCTGCTCCTTTCATTACCAAGTGACTTCATTTCACCCGGTGCGAACAAGGTTTTGGCTCTAGGTGCCTGGATGATCACATGGTGGATATCGGAAGCAGTACCCATCCCGGTAACGGCCTTGCTACCATTGGTATCATTCCCAGCCCTCGGGGTAATGTCGATGAAAGACGCCGCCGCACCCTATGCAAACCCAATAATATTCCTCTTCCTTGGAGGTTTCCTTATTGCATTGGCTCTGGAAAAACACCGTCTTCACGAACGGATAGCGCTAAATCTCATCCGCGTCACCGGCACGTCCGGTAATGGCATTATACTCGGCTTCATGATCTCCACGGGATTCATAAGCATGTGGATCAGCAACACGGCAACTGCAATGATGATGCTACCAATAGCTTTATCTGTTATCAACCTTCTTAGGACCAAAGAAGACGTCAAACCACATGAACTACCAAAGCAAGAAAGAAACTTTGCTTTGGGGTTACTGCTAATGGTTGGGTACGCCGCAACACTGGGCGGCCTTGCAACCATTATCGGCACGCCTCCGAACGTCGTCTTCGCTGGATTATTAGACGAATTCTATAATCAGAAGCTTGACTTCGGAAAATGGATGCTCATCGGCGTGCCGACAGCGATAGTGTTATTACTAAGCACATATGTTATAATTACCAGGATACTTTTTCCGAACAACCTCAAGAATGTAAAAGGCACGGACGAACTGATTGAAAGTAAACTTCATGAGTTGGGACGGATATCAAAGGAAGAAAAAAGGGTCCTCATCATTTTTGGCCTTACTTCCTTCTTTTGGATCTTTCAACAGCTATTCAATACCTATGTCTTTAAGAAGGAGTTGCTTAACGACACGAACATTGCCATGATAGGCGGATTATTAATGTTTGTTGTTCCCGCCAATTTCAGGAAGCATGTCTTTTTACTGGACTGGAAAGATACGTTTAACCTTCAATGGGGAATCCTGTTCCTGTTTGGTGGCGGATTATGTCTGGCCGGCGGACTAGAGAACACAGGTATTATCCAAGTCATCGGAAAATGGTTAGCAGGACAAAGTACGTATAATGCCTGGCTGATCTTTGGTTTGATTGTTGCCACGGTGATCTTATCCGAATTCATGAGCAACGTCGCACTGGTTCAGATTTTTGTCCCGGTAATATTCGGAATAGCAGATGGAATGAATGTCAATCCTGTACTGCTTGCGATGCCGGTTACATTAAGTGCAAGCATCGGCTTTATGTTTCCCATTGCAACGCCCCCTAACGCAATAGTATTTTCGAGCGGATACATCCGCATGAAGGATATGGTAAGGGCGGGAATCCTGCTTGATCTTGCATCCATTCTGATAATACTCCTGGCTTCTCTGACGCTAGTGAAATGGGTTTATGGCTAAAAAAAGATTTTTGGTTTACCTTTAGAGAATTACCGGTTCATTACAGGAATTATACGGGAATCTAATCCGTTAGCAGGTACAGGCTAATACAGGCATTCTTTCGGAAGAGGATATGAAGAAGTTAAAGGAGAAATTGTATTCTACGTCCGTAAAAAGCAAGGTGATCGCAGGATTTCTGTTGGTCTTTATTGCTATTCTTCTTGCCCTTGCAATCACTCGGTTTGGTTTTCGTGAAATGATGGAAACAGTGGATCAGCTCTCAGCTCCCAACCAAGAACTGAATGCATTGAAAACTTTATTCCAGGAAATTACGGCGATCGATCAGGAACAGCGGGCCGAAGCCTTAAAGAATCCAAAGGGTCTGCATAAGAATTTTTTCAATCAATCTAAATCCTTAGTGGATAAGGTGGATTCTGTACAGCTGTTGAATTGGGACACAGCGCAGCAAACGCGATTATTCGAAATAAAGGAAATTCTACAGAACAGAAACAGGCTGTTTTCATCTTACCTAAAACTCAAATCTGAGGCTATCGAAAACAGAACCCTTAACAAGCGGTTGGATAGTATTACCCGCATGCTCGTGAATGAGCGCGTTGTTTATGATACCAGCGTGATTACTACAGAGAAGAAAACAACCACAACGTACACTAGAGACTCGGTAGCCGATGAAAAGGAGCGTTCACGATTGGCGAAATTCTTAAGGCCTAAGAAAAAGATTGAACCCCAGACTACTCATATTAAAGTGCAGGAAGAGCTTAGTGTAGTCGTTGATACACTTTCCGTCGCCAGGCAAAACGAGGCACTTAACGAGGTGGAACGTATTATTCTCGATCTTGAAACCGATCAGCGAAGAGAGAGTCAACGATTGCTCGATGAAGAACTCGAGCTTATTCATGCCAATGGCATTCTTGTCAGTCAGCTGCTGAGTGTGTTGCATGAGGTTGAAGATGAAGAGTTGGCCAAGATGAATCAAAACAACGATCATGCAGTATCGTTGGTAACAGAAAGTATGCTGCGTATAAGCGTACTGCTGATTGTCTTTTTCATCAGTGCAGCTTTTCTCGTATATCTGATATGGGTTGACATCACCCGAAGCAACTACTACAAATTGCAACTGGAGAAGTCGAGAGACGAAGCAGAGGAGCTAAGCAAGATCAAGCAACGTTTTCTGGCAAACATGAGCCACGAAATCCGTACACCTCTTCAGTCCATCATTGGTTTTTCCGAGCAACTAAAAGAAAACGGGGGAAAGGATAAAGATGCTGTCGAGGCGATCAACAGTTCGTCCGAGCATCTGCTGCATATAGTCGACGAAGTACTGGACTACAGTCGTATTTCCAGCGGAAGTTTTGTTTTGAGCCGTGAAAATTTCCGACTCATGGAGGTAGTTAAGGAAGTTGAATCGGCGTTGCGTATCCAGGCGGGGAAAAAAGGGCTCACGCTATTATTGGATGTCGAGGAGGCCAAGGAATATGAAGTTAGTGGTGATGCATTCAGACTTCGACAGGTGCTTTACAACCTCTTAGGTAATGCCATAAAATTTACGTCTAAAGGATACGTTAAACTCGCATTGAAGACGAGGGAGGAAAAAGGCAAAGTTCAATGTTACTTCGAGATCTCAGACACAGGGATAGGAATACGCAAGGAGGATCTTTCAAAAATATTCAATCAGTTCGAACAGGCCAATACACTAATCACGCGCAATTTTGGCGGAACTGGATTAGGCCTCACTATTGCAAAATCCCTTGTGGAGGCACAGGGAGGAGCACTTGATGTGTCGAGCGTGCCTGGGCACGGATCCACATTTAAGGTTTCCTTGGGTTTTGACAAGGCAGAGAGTGTCGCTAAGGTTGAGCCATCCACTGCGAATGACAACGGCAAATCATTCAAAGGCAAAGTGATCGTCGTTGATGACGATGTCATGATCTTGCGATTATGCGGATTGATCCTCGCCAAGAATGAAATTTCATTCACCACCTACGATGGGGCAAAGAGATTACTCGATGAAAAGCCTGATCCTGAAGTAACTCACATTCTGATGGATATCCGCATGCCGGAGATCAATGGAATTGAATTGTGCCATGAGCTTCACAAAAAATATGATTCTGAAATAAAATTCGTGGCACTAACTGCTCATGTGCTGCCGCAAGAACAACAGGAATTGCTGGACGAAGGATTTGATGCTGTACTTTCCAAACCTTTCCGCGAGCAGGAGTTGTTAGGTTTGTTCAACATTATAAAAAGCGGGAATGGCAAGAGTGAAGAATTCGGCGAGGTTGATCTTTCAACTTTACGATCGATGACGTTTGGAGATGACGCGCTTTTTCAATCAATTATCAACCAGTTCATAGAAGAAACGGAAAGCGACGTTATAAAACTTAATGAAAGTCTGAGCGGATTGAACGCCATAACCGTGCGCGAAATAGTTCACAAACTGGCGGGAAGAACCGGGCAAATGGGAATGGTAAGCATATCATCAACCCTAAAGGAAATAGAAGTTAATCTAATCGATGGGGCTGAACTAACAACAATGATCGAACCGATTAACCAGGCAAATAGTGCAGTTGAAAAAGTGTTGAATGCAATAAAGAATCATGCATTTGCCCAATCCTCTAATCTTTGATACTTATTCAATCCCGTATTTCTCGATTTTTAAGTAAAGGGTTTTGCGATCGATGTTAAGTATTCTCGCTGCCTTTGATTTATTATAGCGGACTTCTTTAAGAGTTTTTAAGATCATTTCTTTCTCTTGTGATTCCTGTAATGCTTTCAGATCGTATACAGGTGATGAAACAGGCGCAATTTTGCTCGTTGGGTTTCTTATCGCCTCCATCATCTCGACGGGTAAATCGTGAACGGTAATATTACCTTCATGCGTTAATAATACGGCACGTTTGATGACATTTTTCATCTCACGAAGATTTCCCGGCCAGTCATATGCATTAAATATATCGACTACCTCTTTGTCAAAGCCAGCAACGGTGCGTTCGAGTTCCATGTTAGCCAACTCTCTGAAGAAGTTCATGAATTCTTCCAGGTCGTCGTAACGCTCTCTCACGGGCGGAACCTTCAGCTTGAATTCATTAAGGCGGTGGTACAGATCCTCTCTGAAGCTTCCTTTTTTCACGGCTTCAAAAAGATCATCGTTAGTAGCTGTTATTATTCGTACATCGATCTTGGTCTCTTTGTTACTTCCAACGGGTTGAACGATTCGTTCTTGTATAGCCCTGAGTAGTTTCACCTGGATCTCGTATGAAAGATTCCCAACCTCATCGAGAAAGAGCGTTCCTTTATGAGCTTCCTCGAATTGACCCAGTTTATCCTGAACAGCGCCTGTAAAAGCGCCACGCACGTGACCAAACAACTCACTTGCGGCCAGTTCCATTGAGAGGGCGCCGCAATCAACTGCAACAAATTTTGCTTTTGCCCTGGGGCTTAGGGAATGAATAGTTTGCGCAACATTTTCTTTTCCTGTTCCACTCTCGCCTTCGATAATAACCGACATATCGGTGGGTGCTACCAATCTCACGTGGTTATAAAGCTGCTGAGCTGACGCGCTGTTGCCCTCCACAAATTTCTTCAGGCTTACCTTTGTAGCAACGGAGGTGTTGTTCTGGCCCTTTTTCAGAGCCTGCTGGACGATCATGAGCAGTTCGTCAGGATTCACAGGTTTTGTGATGTATTCAAAGGCTCCCACCTGCATGGCCTTCACCGCCGTGCGGATATCGGAAAAGCTGGTCATGATAATAACCGGTGTAGCGGGTGATGTCTTTTTTATGTCGACGAGAACGTCCATTCCCGTCACATCAGGCAATCGGTAGTCCAGCAGCACAAGATCGAACGCCTTGGATTGAAACAACTGCAGGCCATCTGCTCCTTTGTGAGCGACCCTGACTTTAAATCCCTGT
>DATHIE010000869.1:0-11337 GCA_035316905.1 Chryseolinea sp.
TTTTCAACTTGCCATTGTTCTATTTTATGAATACACTCTAATGCTTTTTCGGCTTCTCCTGAATTAGCATATGCACACCCTAATGGAAAAAGTACTTGCAATGGATGCTCCGCGTGTAATCGTTGAACTTCTTCAAATATTTCCGCCGCCTTTTTCCAATCTCCCTTTACACCAACGCACCAGCCTTTTAACTCTAATGCTACACCCATCTGAGGATATATTTCCAACAACAATTCAGCTTGTTTTAATGCATCCTCAGTTCTTCCCGCATTCGTGTAAGCATCTGTCAGGGATTTGTTCACTATCACCGATAGTGGGTCTATCTGATACGCTTTTTCCATGATATCAACGGCTTCTTTCTTTTTTCCTGTGATCATATAATAAAAAGAAAGCATTTGGTGAGCGTCAGTTGTAGCAGGATTTAGCTTTATGGCTTTCACCAATGAATCATATGCCAGTTTCCAATTCCAATCGTAAAACAGATAAGCCGAACCTTTAGCCACATATCCTACTGCCAGGGAATTATCCAGTTGTAATGCTTAATCGCTGTATCTATGCACAACTTCAAAAGCTTCTTTGGGCTCCATTTCTCCCATAGAACCAAGTAAAGCATAAGATGACGCAGCCATTGCATAAGCATTCGCGTAACCGGGCTCAACTGTTATTGCTTTTTCAAAGCATTCTATGGCTTTCTTAGCATCATTGGGCGTAAACTTGTTATGAAAATGTAAACCTTTCAAAACAAGTGTGTAAGCCTCAAGATTTTTGGTTGGCTCTTTTACAAGCGTTTCCTCATGCTCTCTGGCTGTTAAATTCTCACGAAGCTTGTTCGCGATAATACCGCTAATCTCATCCTGCACTTCAAAAATGTCAGTAAGGTCGCGGTCATATACTTCGCTCCAAATATGATATCCGTCTGTTGCATTTATTAACTGCGCCGTTATGCGTACACGATTTCCAGCTTTACGTACACTTCCTTCCAATAGCCGATCTACGTTAAGCTGTATGCCAATTTCACGGACATCAGTATTTTTTCCTTTAAAGGCAAAGGCCGACGTTCTTGAGGTTACCTGAAGGCCATCTACTTTAGTAAGTGCATTCAGCAATTCTTCTGTAATGCCGTCACTGAAGTATTCATTTTCAGGATCGGCACTCATGTTTACAAAAGGCAGAACAGCAAGACGATTGGCAGGGTGTTTGGTTTTTCCTTTTAGCGCATCACGGGTTGGTACAACAAGGCCTTTGATATCTAAAGCAAATATGCGGACAGGCGTTGCTATATTCTTTAATTCAAAGTAACCCATTTCACGGGCCATAAGGTTTTGCTGGTTTTTTATTTCATCAAACACTTTTTCTGAAATAAAGATTGAACCAGGAACGGCAAGGGATTCAACGCGGGATGCAAGGTTCACCCCATCTCCATAGATAACTTCATCTTCTATTGAAATCTCCCCTGAGTGGATACCTATTCGCAACTCCACTATGGGTTCCTGCTGTAGTGTCTGTTGTATTTCCACAGCACAATTGACTCCATCAATTGAGCTGTTAAAAATGCTTAAAGCGCCGTCACCATAGTATTGAATGATCTTACCATGATAAGCAGAAACAGAAGTCTCTAAAACGTCTTTCAGCCTTCGAAGCTTTTCTTTTCCCAGTTGTTCGTTTTGCTGCATGAGAGCAGTGTAACCATACATATCGGAAAACATTATCGCAGCGAGTTGGCGCATACGTAAAAATAGAAAGATAAAGACGGCTTATGGCATTTTTATCAATGGTGTTTACCGCCAGCGATTGTGTATTGGCCCTTGTGGGCCTAAGATTAGAAAATTATGCGCCGATATAAGGCTTTTAGGCAATAAATGCTGATAGTAAATTTAATAAGAGAATGGTTTTATTCATTCTCTTTTAAAGACTCCACAGAGGCAAACAGTTTCTTTTCATAAAGAAAGTCATAGAATGCATTTGCCACATTTTCATTTAATTGCAAGAAATAAAAAGGATCGTCGGGATTTGCATCTGCTTTTAACTTGTCCATCTTTAATACAAGCATGGCTCGCAATTGATTGAATAATTCGTTTGAGTCCATGGCATTATTTAAACCAACAAGTTTATTCCTAAGTACCAGCAATTTATTCTCTTTGTTCCTTAGATCTGTCCTTAAGTCCCATGAAATTATTACCGGTCGATAGGTTTCTCTCATGTTGTATCCATACTTTGTCACAAGTCTTTTGTCGGAAATAAATAAAACAATTGAATTATTCAAAATTGTCCACGACCCACAGTCATTGTAAGGATTTGCAGGAAAGTCACCAAAGAAGGCATGTCTTAGTTTTGATGCGCCTTAGCGAGTTCAAAACCTTCTCCCCCAATCTCTCCTGGTTTCTGAACACGATACTTCTTATAGTAAAATGATGGATCAGCAAATGCCGTATCCAACTTTAAGTCAATGTCTTGAGAATAAAGTCGACTTGTGACAAGAAAAAATAAGTAAAATATTCTCTTCATTACAGCTATCATGAAACTACTACCTGCCTGATGCTTTGGCAAAAACTAAACTACAAAATTTTAACTCCGCCCAGCAATGCCTGCCTGCTATGCCTCCATTATTCCGATCGTTCAGGCGGGGCGCGTTCGCTGGTACTTCTCTTTTTTCTTTGGAGAAAAGATCCTTCGCTTTCATGATTGTTGGGCTGTCGTGCTTTTCTTTTTCGTCATTCTAGCTAGTCCTCCACCAACAAGACCAACCAATGCGCCCAGTGCAGTCATCACGATAGCGGTAAGAACCCATAAGACTGTCGTCAGTTCAATAACCGAATCTCCAGTGTTGGCGTTAAGAAACATCGAAATTTTCAATCCTATTGTCGAGTCGAAGAGGTCGAGACTTGCTCCAAAAAGTACTCCGGTTGCTAAGTTCCTATTCCTTGTTGCAAGAAACGCGGTCGTCCCATAGATAACGAAAGAAATAGGGGATAAATATGAATAGTTAAAGTCAAGCAGTCTCGAAGTTACAGAGCCAAGTATGTCAATTAGTCCAACCGCAAGCAGTGCAATAAGAAGTATTTTGTATTCCTTTTTCATCGGTTGTTGTTTTTTTTGCATGACGCCCAACGTCGAGTATATAAGCGTATGCGGTTTAAATGCACATGTTTATAAAACGTTGATGAATAAAATTACTTGCAGAAATGTTCACAACAAAATGAACCCTCATATGATTTATATATGTTGTTGGGTAGTTGGTCAACTTCTCATCTTAATTAAAGCTTCAATTGCCTTCTCAACCATATCATCAAGATCAGTTCCATGGTCACTAACACTTCGCATTTGCTCGTCAAAAAGATCAAGCTGATAGACACTGTTGGAAGTTTCGTTTATCGTTAATCGGAATCCTTCAGGTAAGGCAATTGTCTGTCCGTTTCCCTTTTTATATTCGGTCAAAAACATATTGTGTGTTTACTTAAGATAGTTTCATTTTAATTTCACACAACAATTTAATGTACGCGTAGCGTATATTCCTATAGGGGACATGCGTATTCCGATATTTTTCCTTTATGCCTATTCCTTGACAGTATCGATCTGTGAAAAAGATCATCCACTAATAATCCATTATTGGATGGGAATCCCAAATATAGGCGTCTCAGTTATACGCAATTTATGATATCATTTTAAGGACGCTACAGATTCATCAATGCGGTCCAAGTATTAGTCAATGCCGTCTGTTGGACGGTAGATACTTATCGCCCGTCGATATTTTCGCAAAATAAGGATCAACCACGGGTAACCATTAACTGATTTAGCCGATCCATGACTGATTAAATAACCAACTTTTTATGGGAACCAATAAATTTTCAGCACGAATGCTGTTGCCGGTATTGCTATGTCTTTCAATCGCCGGCTGTGACGAAAGCGGGGATTCACACGGTCCTCAACCTGATAATGAAGCTCTCCAGAATCTGTTTGTTGATGGCACAAGTGAACGAACGCAACATTTTACCATTAATGCAGCGACAGGCGGAAACATTACTGCTGCCAAGGGTACAATCGTAAAGTTCGGAACAAATGCATTTAAGAAACTGAATGGTGATGCCGTGGCAGGAAGCGTCGATATCAAACTGATTGAGATCTACGACCGTTCGACAATGCTGCTCACAAAGCGTCACACAAACGGAAAAAATGATGACGACAAGATCGACGTCCTGATTTCAGGCGGTGAGTTTTATGTGAATGCCACGCAGGACGGAATGCAATTGCAACCAGCATCCGGTTATACTATCGTAGCGCCCACAAAGAACACGGATGAAATCGATCAGGATATGCGAATGTTCACTGGAGCGGAGAAATGCGTCGGCGATGACTGTGATGTTACATGGGAGGAAAACAAGGACCGCGGAATCGAGATCGGTGAATTTCAGACCACAGGTGGATTTCAAACCGCATACTTCTGCTTTCAAAGTCATTTCGGCTGGACGAACATAGATCGCTGGTTCAATGACCCGCGTCAAAAGACAACGATTTTTATAGATGTGCCGGAAGGTTTCAACAATTCAAACTGTGCAGTGTTCATTGCATACGAGGGAGAGCCGACGGCTTTAGGACGTTTCGACAGATACGACGAGTCATCCAAAATGTTTACTGAGCATTATGGATTGGTACCTGTCGGAATAAAGATACATGTGATCCTTATCAGCGTCATTGATGAAGTCATTCACTACGCCGTACAAAGCGCCACGGTAACGGAAGATCACGTGGTAACGATCGATCATGTCGAATCAATCACTGAAGAGGCGCTTATTGATTTGATTGACGAGTTGCCTTAGCTGCTTATTACGATTTGACTACAATAAAAAAAGGTAGCTGAACTAGCTACCTTTTTTGGTTATGAGTTATGAGTTATGAGTTATGAGTTATGAGTTGGTGTGTGGGTGTGGGTGTGGTGTTTTCACCGCAGAGACGCAGAGTTTTCGCAAAGCGTGTTCAACTGAACTCATATGTCTCAACTCCTCACTACTAACTTCTAACTTCTAACTTCTAGCTTCTAGTCTACTAAGATCTTATACTGCACCTGGCTGCCTCCAATCTTATGTTGCACGAAGTACATTCCCTTTGGCATTGAAGAAGTAGGAATTTCAAGATCTACGCTCGTGGGTGCCGCAGTGTAGTGTGCATAGCCTGTAACATCAATCACAGAAACTACTCCTGCAGCTTCAACTAATCGTACGTGCAAGATATCTCCTGAAGCGACGGGGTTAGGATAGATCTGTGTTTCATTAGATGCTCCTTCGTTGAACAATGAACTAGTTACATTCTCAGTCGATGTGGTAGCGACCGTCGTTGAAGAAAATACTTTCAGGTAATCGATAATCACGTATGACGCAGACGAAGATGAATTCCTGCCTCCAGTTACACGTATCTTAATGTTGTGTGTTCCTTCGGTCAATGTTCCGCTGCTGAAAACCATAGCGTAATCCTGTCGTGATGCCGCGTATAAGTCGACCATTGTTTCAGGTCCGCCGTCGATTGACACAGCAACAATGCCATGATGAGATGCTTTTGATGAAAAGTATTCTACTTTGTTACCAGTGAATGACAGTGTCGCATAGTGATTTGTTGTATTGCTATGAGAACAGGTTTTATTGAAGTACGTATCACCGGTATTGGCGGCGTTGGTCCATGCGCTTCCCGTGTATTTGAATTGGTTCATGCTAGTCCCAATGGTTGCATCGTCAAGTTCGATAAAATCCTGCTGAAGCTTTACGGTAACCGACGAAGTTGCTGTTTTGTTACCATCAGCTGTGGTAACTGTTATTGTTGCCACGCCGGGTGCTACTGCAGTAAGCGTACCGTTGTTGTTGACTATTGCGACGGCTGGATTAGATGAGCTCCACGTTACATTTTTGTTTGTAGCATTGGCTGGCGTTATGATGGCATTCATTGCCTGCGTAGCGCCTGTATTCAATGAAAGGGTCGTCGGATTGATAGTCACGCCTGTTACCGGAATGATTACGGAAAAGTTACAGGTGCTTACTTTTCCACCGTCTTCTGAAGTGGCCGTGATCGCAACATTTCCGACGGCAACTGCTGTTACAACTCCCGTGGGACTAACAGTGGCGATAGTATTATTTGCAGATCTCCAGGTCAAGTTTTTATTAGTAGCCGTCGAGGGCGTAACCACGGCATTGAGTTGATGAGTTGCTCCCAGGTTAACGGCTATTGACGACGGAGATATTGCAACGCTGCTTACTGATGATGTCACACTTACCGAAGACGTATTGATCTTCTCACCATCTACTGTCTTTGCAGTAATAGTGGCGGCTCCGGCAGCTACACCGGTAATCAGACCAGTTGAACTTACTGTTGCGACACTGTTATTGCTTGAGGTCCATGTAACATTCTTGTTGGTCGCAGCCGAGGGACTCACCGTCGCGGTAAGCTGTTGTGTTGATCCGGGACCGATTGTTACCGTCGCGGGTGCAACCGCTACGCCGGTTACGGCAGTACCACTTAATGAATACACTTTGATGAAATCAACTATGACATATGTCCCGGTTGCTGCGCTATTCTTTGTTCCGGTTACCCGTATTTTAATTGTGTGATTTCCGTCTGCGAGTACGCTGTTATAGACCGACACATAGTCTTGGCGTGATGCGCTGTAAAGATCGACATATGTCTCAGTTCCGCCGTCTATTGATACTGCGGCAATACCGTGGTGCGAAGCCTTGGCGGTGTAAAGTTCGACCTTGTTGCCAGAAAACTGCAATGTTACAGCATTGGAGCTTGTATTTGAAAATGAAGCAGTGCTCATAAAAAACGGATCGGCAGTATTTGCGGCATGCGTCCAACCGGATCCGAAATTGAATTTATTGATGGCTGTTCCGTGAGAAGCGTTGTCGAGGTCAACAGCTAATACCTGAGATGAGCTAACCGTTACAGAAGCAGTTGCTGTTTTGTTTCCGTCTGCTGTTGTTCCTGTAATAGTTGCATTACCAGCTGCTTTACCCGTAACGAGTCCTGTGTTACTGACTGTGGCAACAGCTACATTAGATGACGACCAGTTTACATTTTGATTTGTAGCATTCGATGGAGCAATAGTTTTTGCAAGCTGTGCAGTGCCATTTATTCCAACGCTCAAGGTTGTTGGCGCGATTGTCAGGCCTGCTACAGCGACTGTAGATGTGGTGACAGTTACGTTGCAGGCTGCTGTTTTATTGCCGTCGACAGTTTTTGCCGTGATTGTTGTGGTGCCTGCTGCGATAGCAGTAACCAATCCGTTATTATTCACTGTTGCTACAGCGGCATTGCTTGAAGTCCAGGTAAGATTCTTATTTGTTGCATTTGAAGGACTGACAGTTGTTGTTAACTGCGTAGTTCCATTTACAGATAGTGATGCCGCTGAAGGAGTTACCGTTACTCCGGTAACAGCGATCGTACTGGCGCTGCTGCCGCTCTCGTATGCTCCGATATCTGGCTTGGTGCCGGAGAAGGAAAGACCTAAGCTTAAGCCTGCGTCTATCAGAGGACTTCCGGCGGCAGGGACATAGTAAGGGGAGGGGCGGTTTCCTGACTTAGTGATCTTGGGATCGCCAGTGGTGATGTTGTTAGTATATGTTCCTGGCACTGTACCCACTGCCTGATTGACGAGAAAGTTATTTACCACCTGAAGATTGCTCAGGGTTGCGTTTTCAAGGTATACAAGCTTGTTGGGATACCAGTTATAAGCAGTGGCTGAGTTAATAATGAGATTGTTTTTTATCTCTACATTCTCGCTGGTTCCTCCGTAGGATGCGACGAGGTTGGTAGTCCCCGTTCCCACGAACTCAACGGTGTTGTTGTAGAATTTCACATTGTGGAACCCGGTGTTCTGTGCCCTGACAATATCGCCAGGGTAACTGTTCACAATGCCATAAAAGGTATTGTGGTGGATACTCCAGTTCGACATTTTGGTTCCGTGAGTATCCCAATTCGCAATTGCATATTTGCCTTTATGAATATGATTGTGGTCAATCTCAATGTCGTGCATGCTTACTTCCAGTGCGTATCCATTGCCGCCCGCCCGTTTTTCCATATCCAAGACGTTGTTATAGACGCGGATCGTTTGAATTCCTTTTGGGGTGGCCCATTGCGGCTGGTCCATTATAAGGGATACAGTATTGTCAAAGAAGTTGTTGTAAATCTCTGATCCCTTCATATCCACGTTCCAAAGCTCAAATGCGATATTGGGAGCAGATCCGCCAGACCATGCACCAGTCGGCACTACTGAAACATTGTTATCATGAAACTTCACATAGTGCATAGGTCCAGTTGTTCCCAATGCTTTGACCCCATATCCCACTCCTTCATCAATACTGACGTGATCTATTTCTACACGAAGCAGGTTGGCGACAGCAAGTGCTCCTGAACACCAGCTTGAGCTCCCCCAGGAACAATTCTTTAATTGTACGTCTGTAATTCTTGAATCGTTCACATCCCATAGCCACAACCCTGTAAAATTTGTATACTGGATCTTAACTCCCTGGATAGTCACGTTGCTTCTATTCTTTAAGAATATACCGCCGTGTAACTTCTTTCCATCGCCGTCGATTGTGAAATCCTTAATGCTTTGATTTCCGGCGGTCATTGAACCCGAGGAGACATTCATTAGCAACTTGTCCGTTGCAAAACCCGGGCTTGCAGGGTTATAGTAAAAAGAGGGGTCTGATTTAATTATCGTCAGATCACGCCCTGCGCCGATCACGTTCACACCTGTTGGCACGTTGATCTGTTGCTCAACATATGTACCGGAGGATAATCGGATAGTATGGCCTTGATTAGCGGCAACTTTTGTGCACGCAAAACGAAGCGTTCTCCAGGGACTGCCCTGGCTTCCGTTACCGGACGCATCATTTCCTGAAGTGCTGACATAATAGTCAGCCGCCATGATAGAATTAAAGCAGACTAAAAACAGAAGAGTAAAAATTAAACGATTCATCTTTTTTTATTTAATACAGAAATGTTTCGGCTTTTTTTGCGCGCTCAAAATTCTTCTTGCCGTGTTAAGAGTTCACTGATGAATCAGTAACTGGCGGTTAAATCCTAGTAATCGATGCGCCTTCGCGGAAAGTGAAGGCAATAGGGTATCTGCCAATGAGTTTTGAAACTATTGGTATAAAACAAATCAGAGACGATCAAATTAGATCATCGCGTTTGTTAAGTAGGGATGGAGTTGTGTTTGATTGTCAATATCCTCTCCGCAGTACCCATTACACATTACGTCGGACAGTGGCTAAAAGCACACTGAAGAAAAATTAGAACGCCTTCGATTAAATCAACCTCTGGAAGACGATGCAAAACTGAACTATTTTTTTTGACGAGCCGGACTAGTATTCTGAAAAAAGGTACAGGGTTGATTTTTTTGAACATGCATTCATTTGAGGAGATATTCAACGTCGAAAGTTTAACTGACTCGTAAAATAGTTTCAATAAGAATTTATCGCGTTGAAACGAATTCATCAATGGTTAATTGCTGGGATCAAAATTCCTTCATCGAAGTATACTGCAACTCATCGTTGATAGTGGTTCCAACACAGCTGTATTTCACGTTGGGTCAATTTCATAAACCTGTATATTCAATTCATATCGTGTTCTTAGTTGTGATCAGACATTACAGAAACAAAATGTACGATAAATGGCAACTAATTCGATTGCATACTTGCTTTAAGGGAGACGAATTGAAATAGGCCTTAATAATTTTGCGCAGAATGATTTTTATTTCGCTATGACTGCGTTCAGCCTCTAAGTTATTTAACTTCAGTTGCTAACGTCATACTACCCAAGTATAGGTTGAATTAAATTGTTGTAAATAATTGACGCCCTGACTTTCGTTGATTGAATTGCTGGTTCAACAATATGCCGTTGGAAGTCTATCGTTACTGTATTGTGTAAAATCTTTCACAAAACGGGAATTTCTTACATCACTTTTCAGCGCGCGCGAAGTAATAAAATGAATTGTGATTTCTATAAAATGTTGAATCAGGACATGCAAAACCGAATTATGCTTTAAAAGCGCGTTTTTTTAATTGAGCTTGTAGGGCTATTTATTGTTAATAGAACCATAGGCCATTCTGATTTTTCGGGTTTTTTATTACTTTTGAAGCGATGACAATGGCTACTAAATATCGCCCCACGCCGGCCGGAATTGCGGCTTAATTGCACCTTAAAAGGTGTAAACAGGTTTCAAAAAGTCCACTGAGCCTGTAACAAACGGTTTTTCTCATTTCTACTTCTAGTGAGATTGTTAGCGCTTTTGGCCGCTTCGACGATCGCATTAGCCATTTTCAACGCTTACACAAATGACAATTCTAAATAATTACGGCTGGAACGCATTTCATGAACAAAATGCAAAGTCAGCCGATCAAAATGACCTTCCCGTGGGCCGTGTAACTTCCATTAAAGGCTTCAAATATCTTTTGGTTTCGGAAGGCGGGGAGATAGAAACCGAGCTTTCCGGACGTCTGCTTTTCGCAACAGCTGTAGAAGAGCTGCCGAAAGTAGGCGATTGGGTATTTTATATGGACTACGGCGCGATGGGATATATCATCAGTGTTTTACCTCGGACGAATGAACTTTCAAGGAAAGCACCTGGGGTCAAGTTCGAAAAGCAAGTGTTAGCCGCCAATGTCGATTATGCATTCATTGTCCAGGGCTTGGATGCGGACTTCAATATTATGAGGCTTGAACGATACATAGTTCAAATACTGTCTTGCGCTATAACACCAGTAGTATTGCTGAACAAATCGGATCTGGTGATGGATCCTGCTGAATACATAGCTCAGGTCAATAGACTGAAGCGGGATTGTGGTGTATACTGCTGTAGTACATATTCGGGTTTTGGCATTGATGTGCTTGCTAATGATGTAATGGAACAAGGCAAGACCTACATATTGGTTGGCTCATCGGGAACGGGAAAAAGTTCGTTGCTTAATTCATTGATGCAATTTCAACTTCAGAAGATCAGCGAAAAGAGTTTCTCAACCGGCAAGGGTAAGCACACGACTACATCGCGGGAGCTGTTTCAATTAAACAATGGAAGTCTTATAATCGATACCCCCGGCATGCGCGAGTTTGGAATGACCTCTGATGAAGGCCAACATTCTTCTGA
This sequence comes from Chryseolinea sp., assembly GCA_035316905.1. GTDB lineage: Bacteria > Bacteroidota > Bacteroidia > Cytophagales > Cyclobacteriaceae > Chryseolinea. The sequence continues at coordinate 11,132 of DATHIE010000869.1, forward strand.
GTTGTTTCCGGAAATCGCTAAGGTCGCTGAAAGCTGCCGCTATGCCGATTGCAAGCATATCAATGAAGCTGGCTGCGGGGTGTTGGAGGCTTTGAACTCCGGCGCGCTCGACGCTTATGTGTATGAGAGCTATCTAAAGCTGATTAAAGAACAACGACGTTTTGAAATTAAGATCGAAGACAAAAAACGACTGGGAAAACAATCTG
>DATHIE010000870.1:0-8045 GCA_035316905.1 Chryseolinea sp.
GTGATATCAATAAGGACGGGCTGGATGATATATATTTCACCGGCAACATGAGGCCTAACACGCTGTACTTGAATCTTGGCAATTTTAAATTCAAAGAAATAGCATCATCGGCCGGCGTTGATTGTAAAGGCGGATGGAAGACCGGTGTTACCATGGCCGATGTAAACGGCGACGGAAACCTTGATATTTATGTTTGCTATTCCGGAAAAGGTGATCCGGAAAAAAGAAGAAACAAGCTCTTTATTAATAATGGCAACCTGACGTTTACGGAAAAAGGTAAGGAGACCGGCCTTGACGATCCAGGTCACACTACCCATGCCTCCTTCTTTGACTTTGACAAGGATGGCGATCTTGATATGTACCTGCTCAATCACAACGTAGTGGTTATCCGGGAATTCGAATATGCCAAGGCCAAGGAAACAAGACATCCTTATGCTGGCGACAAACTATTCAGAAACGACAACGGCCGCTTTGTCGACGTAAGCGAAGCAGCAGGTATTAAAGGCAACCCACTTGGTTTTGGTCTGGGGATAACCGTAGCTGATGTTAACAAGGATGGATGGCCCGACATGTATGTGTCAAACGACTACGTTGAGCCTGACTACATCTATATTAATAATCAAGATGGTACGTTCACTGACCGGATGACGGAATACGTTCAACATCTCTCCTATTTCTCCATGGGATGCGACGTAAGCGACATTAACAACGACGGATGGCCCGACATTTTTACCGTCGATATGTTACCTGAAGACAATAAGAGACAGAAGCTTCTTTACGGACCGGAAAACTACGAACACTACGCGTTGATGGTGTTGAACGGATTTTACTTTCAGAACATGCGTAACATGCTGCATCTCAACAATGGCAACGGTACCTATAGTGAGGTCGGTCAGTTTTCAGGCATCTCGAAGACTGACTGGAGCTGGGCACCATTGTTCGCTGACTATGACAATGATGGTTGGAAGGATCTATTCATCACAAATGGATACTACAGAGATTACACTAACCGCGATTTCCTGAAGTATAAGGGTGACTATTATTTTCAAAAATCAAAGGCCCGGGAAAAAGCAGATACTTTTCACCTCGTAAGCACCATGACGTCGACTCCGGTTCACGATTACATGTATCGAAACAACGGTGATCTGACATTTACAGATGAAAGCGAAGACTGGGGCTTCAAAGAAAACAATTTCTCGAATGGGGCGGCGTATGCGGATCTTGACAACGACGGCGATCTTGATCTTGTAGTGAATCACCAAAACGCTGTTGCGTCAGTGTTTAAGAACAACAGTCGCGAGCGATACGCGGATCATAACTTTTTGCAATTAACCCTAACGGGCCCAGGAAAGAACACTAATGCTATTGGAGCCAAAGTTCTGTTATATGGCGGTAACAAAATCCAGTATTACGAACATATCTCAACCCGCGGATTTCAATCATCCGTGAGCAATCGAATTCACATTGGCTTGGGGAAACTTCAGACCGTCGATAGTATTCAAATAACCTGGCCATCTGGTAAAGTCAGCACGTTGAAGGATGTCAAGATCAATCAGCATATCAAGTTGAATGAAAGTGAAAGTGGAAGTAAGCAAAAAAAAATGACCCCGCCGGCTCAGCCAACATTCTTCAGCCACGTTGATCCACTATTTGACTACACGCATATAGAGGAAGGTTACAACGATTTTAAACGACAACCATTGCTGCTCACGATGCTAACCACCTGTGGACCCGTCATGGCCACGGCGGACGTCAATAAAGACGGAAGAACAGACGTTTTTGTTGGAGGAGCACAGGGAAATCCCGGAAAGATCTTTATTCAAAACAGTCAGGGGGGATTTGCAGAATCGGTAACAGAATTTAATAAAACCTTCACAGATGCCGACGCACTCTTTGCTGATATTGATGGAGATGGTGACGTTGATTTGTACGTAGTGAGTGGCGGCTACAATGAATACGCTGAAAACGACCAGTCATTACAAGACAGAATATACCTAAACGACGGCAAGGGCAAGTTCACTCTCGCAACGGGCCATATACCTGATATTCGAGGAAGCAAATCCTGCATTACTGCCAAAGACTTTGACCACGACGGCGACCTTGATCTTTTCGTTGGAGGACGGGTTATTCCCGGGAAGTATCCATTAACACCGGAGAGTTTTATTCTGCGAAACAATGCAGGCCGCTTCGAAAATATTACAACCTCCATTGCACCAACGCTGGCGCGTATCGGAATGGTAACGGATGCGAAATGGATGGATGTAAATGGCGACCAATGGGAAGATCTTGTGGTTATCGGTGAGTTCATGGCTGTTGAAGTGTTCGTGAACGAATCAGGTAAAAAGCTCGAGCGTGCCACAGATAGGTTTTTCGAGGTACCAGTGAGCGGGTTATGGAGTAGAATGATCATCCACGATTTTGACAAAGACGGCGACGAAGATATTGTTGCAGGTAATCTCGGGCTGAACACTCAATTACGAGCAAGTGTCAAAGAACCCCTCACATTGGTTTATAAGGATTTTGACAAGAACGGTTCAATAGACCCCATACTCACTCAGTATATACAGGGAAAACCATACCCATTTCCCAGCCGTGACGAGCTTTTGGATCAGATGTATAGTATGCGCAGCAAGTATACATCCTATGCTTCGTATGCCGATGCGCAGTTGAATAACATCTTTTCCGCCAATGATCTGAAAGACGCTAAAGAGCTCAAAGTAACGGATCTTGAAAGCGCCTATTTTGAAAATACAGGCAAGGGCTTTGTGCGGCATGCTCTTCCATCTGAAGCACAATTCGCACCTGTATATGCAATGACTCTACTGGATTACAACAAGGATGGAAACATGGATCTATTGATTGGTGGCAACCAGAGCTCTATACGCATACGAATGGGCGTGATTGACGCTAATTTCGGGCAGCTGTTTGAGGGCAATGGAAAGGGAGCGTTTTCTTATGTTCCACAATCGAAGTCGGGTTTAAAAATTACGGGTGATATCAAATCTCTTCAGTTGATTGATATCGGGGGTGTAAAGGTCCTGATGGCCGGGATAAATAATTATGGTGTGGAGAACTACAAACTGAACTAATTGAATGAAAAGCCAGGTATCGTATCTTCTACTTTTTTTGACTTTGTCAAATGCTGTCGCACAGAAAGGAGGGCAACATCAGCAGGAACTCCAGTTGCTTGCTAACAACGTATTTTATTTGTCAGAGGTAATGTTGCACGATGTTGCTAATCCGCCGGCAGCAAGCCGTTTTTACGCATATGCAATGCTCGGTGCCTACGAAGCGGCACTTTGTTCGCAGAAGAAGCTACCGAATATCAATGCTAAATTTAATGTAGATCCGGGAATTCAGCCGCCCCCAGTGCCAAAGAACTTAAATTTGTCTTTTTGTACGAACTACACGTTGCTGCATGTCGGTCGGCAGATCATGCCTTCGGGTATTATGCTTGAGGAAAAGCAAAAACTCCTGATCGAACATTTCAGGCGGAAGAAAAAGATGTCAAAAGAAGATCTGGACCAACACATCCGTTATTCAGAAGAAATTGCCAAACAGGTTATTCAGTATGCACGAGCTGACGACTACAACAGGCTAAGCACCTACCGAAGGTATACACCCAGCAAGGACGAAGGCCATTGGTATCCTACGCCGCCTGAGTACATGTCGGCGGTTGAACCCCAGTGGAAAACAGTAAGGGCTTTCTTCCTTGACTCGGCAAAACAATTTGCACCACCCCCACCACAAGTTTATAGCAAGGACACCACAAGCAAGTTCTATAAGCAGATGCTTGAAGTTTATCACATAAGAAAGAACATAACTCCTGAGCAAGAGAAAATTGCAAACTTCTGGGATTGTAACCCTTTCGCGGTCACATATTCCGGTCACATGGCGATAGGTCTTAAAAAGATCTCACCGGGCGGTCATTGGATGGGAATTACGGGAATTGTTTGTAAAAAATCAGACCTTCCACTTGATTCAGCAATCCTTGTACATACAATGGTAGCTCTCACGTTGCATGATGGATTTATCAGCTGCTGGCAAGAGAAATATAGCAGCGACAGGATTCGTCCGGAGGCCGCAATAAATAAGCTGCTAGACCCGTCGTGGCGTCCGCTGCTTCAGACCCCGCCTTTCCCGGAATATACAAGCGGTCATAGTGTAGTGTCTTCCTCTGTTGCTACTGTGTTGACACACCTGCTTGGTGATAATTTCGGTTTTGTTGATACCTCTGAGGTATACTTTGGAATTCCTGAGAGGCGCTTCAATTCATTCTACGAAGCAGCAAATGAGGCTGCGGTATCAAGGCTTTATGGTGGCATACATTTTCGGGATGCGTGTGACAATGGAGTGGCCCAGGGAAAACGCGTCGGCCAATTTGTATTGACAAATGTGTTCGGGAAAATCCAATAAAAAAAGACCTGATCCGAAGACCAGGTCTTACTCACAGAAACATGCTATGAAACACGTTACTTATTGTGGGCTGCAAGATTGAATGCCAGGTAGATTTGTCCCACTGAATTCTTAGATCCTCCTAATAGCCTTTTTGCCCCACTGCTTTTTGCGATCTCGTTCAGTCCGTAGTTATAACGTGCACCAAGTTGTACGTTACCCAGATTAAATCCGATACCACCGGCTAAACCGTAATCCCAATTATCAAAATTTTTCCTATCGAGCTGTACAAAGTCATCTCCAAGATCTCCATCAGTGTCGATGTTGGCGCTGAGTAAGTATGCCCAGTACGGACCTGCGTGAATTTCAGCAACATTTCCAAGTTTAAAAACGGCAAGTACAGGCATGTCGAGATAACCCAGGTTAAACTTTGTTTCCGCATCGATAATTCCGTACTCGTGAGTAACTTCATTACCCTTAGTGGAATAGTTTAATTCAGGCTGAATAGCAAAACCTTCATTCACGAATAATTGACCAAACACCCCGGCGTGAAAGCCGACTCTTGAGTGCTTATCAGAAATCTGCTCACCCGAAGTGAAGTTACTTAGGTTCATACCACCCTTGATACCAGCGCGTGCTCTTGCCGGCGACGTATCCCGGTCCCGGTCGGAGTTTGATTGGCTTGTCGTAGTTTGTGTCGTTACCGTTGTTTGTGTGGTACTCTCGTCCTGTTGCGCATTCGCTTGGAAAGAGAATGTCAACACTCCCGCAGTCATTGCAAAGGTGAGTAAACACCATTTTCCGAATTCTCTTTTCATAAGTTTCATATGTAAAATCATTTTAATTAGACTCGATTTTTACATGTTTACTGAAATGATAGTGCCAAACTTCTCTAGGGCAATATTTGCTGATTTGCGCGTATTGGCTGGGGATTTTGTTGAATTTCTTTCAATAGGCGTGTATATCTATCCATATGTGAATCAATTCACCACACTGTGGATATTTCGCACCTGCGATTGTTACCAGCAATATAATGGCTGCTGGTTCGAAAAAAATGATCGCATGTTATGCTTAGTCTTAAATGGCTGCAGGGCGCAACGGAACGTATAGGTAACTAATTAACGTATTCCCATTCCCAAACATCGCCATCATCCGGGTCTACAACGACGCCCCTCCAGGCGAACCCATTTTTCTTCAGAATCTTTGTCGAATAACTTTCTTCCATCAACGTTCTGGCCATCACCTTTACTGTTGGATCCGTTTTCCGCGCCAATGCGACAAGTTCCCTGCATATCCTCGCTCCAATACCCTTGTGTTGAAATGATGGAAAGGTTCCATATGCAATTTCAACTCTTCCGTCTAGGGGACGTCCCTTAAAACCACCGCTCCCAACCCACTCTCCTTCCAACGATGCATAATACCCGATCCATGGAGCAACATAACCAACGCGTGAATAAAACATAACCGACATCTCCAGCGTCTCTCGACAGTCGGGATGTTCTTCGAATGAGTTGTTCTCGTGTAAAAATTCTTTAATTGGAACTAATTGAAGATTCATGAGCGAAATAATATAAACAGAAGCTAAGTTCGCTAAAAGAAGGGTACTTCCTCAATTTATCAGCTCCTTATAGAAGCATTCATAGTGTTGCACCTTCTCAGGAAAGTCTAAAAGAAATTCCTGGTCGTCCGGATAGTATTTTGCTTTTTCATAATCAGGACCTGCAAATTTTTTTATTGAATCTATGGAAGGCCAAAGGGTAATTAGGGTAAAGTGAGCTTCATTATTTTCTACATGGTGCAGAAATTGAATACCCAGAATTCCCTTGACAGACTTATAATCGTGCACTGCTACTTTTAATAAAAACTCTTTATAGGCAGTTGCCTTTGACAAGCTGGTCCTGCCTTTCCATATCCTTGCTATCATGGTGATGTGTTCGTTTATTAAATTACTGCTATCGTCTACTTGTAATGCTATCTTTGACCTTGCCTCCTTTAATAACAACCTCAATTGAGACTGTTGCCTCATCGGAAAGAATAAGGCTCTTGCTTCCAACTCCAAAGTCACGGCGATTGACCGTAAAGTCAGCCGAAAACGTTCCTTCGTTCTCTTTACCAATGTATGTGAACGGGATTTCAATCTGCTTTGTCACACCTTTTATCGTAAGATCGAACGTTCCCTTATAGTTATTTTTTTCGATGTGCTTAATTTTCTTCGATGTCATCTTGATGCGTGGATATTTCTCTACATTAAAGTATTTACGCATCTGCAAATCTTTATCGCGTTTCTTAATTCCAGTATTAATAGAAGCAACACCTACTGAAGCCTTGAGAACGCTCTTGTCAAGATTCTTTGAATCGAACTTTATGTCGGCCTGAAGATCTGAAAATGACCCGTCGACGGTAATACCTGCATTCTTTATCTTGAACGTAGTCTTATGCGATTTGATTTCCTGCCCAGGATCACCTGCAGCTGCAGTAATGCATATGAATAATAATATCCAGCTTAACCTTTTCATAACACTGAGTTTTGATCCATCCTTCATATATATATAGAGCCAAAGTCGTGCCTGTAAAAGATCTCATTTCTGTCCTTTTTGAGGCCTCTTTTTAATGCGAGGCCGAAGCTCTTCAGGTTGATACAGTAGGGTAGCTTTTTTCAGAATGGTAAGGATTGTTTTGACCGGTAGGTCTTTCGTTGGGTCGATCAATAATATTTTCATCCTTGACCTTTTTTCCTGGATCAGCCCGGGATGAGAAATGTTTCTTCCTTCCACTATCCCGAGGTAGGGATAGGGAACAGAAGTTTTTCCGCGAACCCACAAGTAACAAAACATCTTTTTCCGAAGACAAAAAAACGGCATCCCATATTTCCAGGCCTCGGTGAGCTCACCATTTGAGCGAAGGACTATGTCCCGAAGCGATAGCAGACAACTCCTTAGTGGCTCAGGTTTGCTTAGATAAAAGTTATCGATTTCAATCATAAATGTTCTCCTAGTTGGTTCACCAGCGGAATATTCAGCCAGATTTTTAGGTCTATAAACCGGCCCGGCCCTTCCGCTGGACATTTTCATTCGACCGAAAATTGCCCTAATTTGTCTAATTATCTCCTAAACCGCCTGCAATGAAGAACAGAATGCAACGTTTTGTTGCGGATTCCCGTATCTGGGAGACGACAGGTATTAACCGCCCCAAACCTTCTTCCGTCGACCTTATGAAGACACCTTTATCAATTTTAGGAGTGATCCTCCTGTTCAGCGTCACGTTAACCGCTCAACACCCTTTGATAGGCACTTGGGAAATGGTGTCTATTAAGGGCATCAGTGCGAATGGTGAGAAGTTTTCGATTGATACTTCCTCTGTGCGCGAAGTAAAAATTATAACTCCCACGCATTACATGCTTATTGCCCATGACGTTCAGAAAGATTCTCTGGTCTTCAACCGCAGTTATGCAGGCACTATTAAAATTGACGGGAACAAATACATCGAGTACCCAACGCAGGCATCCGTGCAGATTTTCGATAATGTAAAAACCGATTTCACCTGGAAGATAGAAGGAGATACATTCACGCAGGCAGGCACCCTTATTCGTCCGGACGGAAAAAAAGTTATCCTTGAGGCCATGGTATTCAGGCGTGTTAAGACGCCAAATG